>JAISXV010000036.1 GCA_031270335.1 Prevotellaceae bacterium
CAGACAGACAGACAGACAGACAGACAGACAGACAGACAGACAGACAGACAGACAGACAGACAGACAGACAGACAGACAGACAGACAGACAGACAGACAGACAGACAGACAGACAGACCAGCGCGCAAAACTAATCATTTATTTTATAAAAAACAAAAGAGAATTATTTCTTTTGTTGTTACACCCAAAGGAACATTCGGGAAAGCTATGCCTTTTTCCGCATCTTCCTGTATTTCGCAATATATGCCACTTCGAATACAAATTCTTCAAACATAAAAATATTAACAACAATTTTAAACAGTTTTGCCTATGGAGCAGGAAAATTAAATAGTCGATATGCGGAAAGCAAAGTGTTTTCTCATGTCATATTCTTCTTATTATTAATGTATTTATTAATGTATCTAAAAAATTAAATGTACGTATGTAAAATAATTAAAAAATTAAAATTGCATGAAAGAACTTTATAAAGAGATATCTGTTGATATCATGAATTATTCAATGAGAGGCTTACTGAGCCTTGTGGCAGGAATTATGAGCCTGTCGATATATGCACAAACGACCGTCAGCGGAACATTGACAGACAAAAATGGCACGCTGTTATCGGGAGTAAGCATATCTGTGAAAGGTACGACATCCGGTGTGGTGAGCAACGTCGAAGGGACATATTCGATCACTGTTACCGACGGTAATGCTGTGTTAGTGTATTCATATATAGGATACGTCACACAGGAAATAACCACAGGAAGCCGTACTGTCATCGATGTAACTCTGGAAGAAGAAACGCAGGCGCTCGACGAAGTGGTTGTGGTGGCATACGGAGTGCAGCGAAGAGCGACGGTAACGGGAGCTATTGCCTCCACTACCGCCGAAGACATTTCGCGGTCGGTGGCGACAACAACGTCGGGAGCGCTGGTAGGGAAACTTGCCGGTGTCAACAGCCGTATGGCTGACGGACGTCCCGGCGCAAGTACGAGTATCAACATCCGCAACATGGGTACGCCGCTGTACGTCATCGACGGTATCCAGAAAGACGAAGGACAGTTCAACAATATCGACTTCAATGATATTGAGTCGATATCCATTTTGAAAGACGCATCGGCGGCGATCTATGGAGTGCGGGCTGCAAACGGAGTGGTTGTGGTTACTACGAAAAAAGGTAAACGCAACGAGGGGACGAATGTCAATCTCAATGCGTACTACGGATGGCAAAGCCTGTTCAAATTCCCCGAACCGGCAGACGTTTCGACGTATGTCCGCAGTTATATCCAGTCGGACGCCATTAAAGGCAATGCAAATCCGCGATACACTATGGAGGATTTGAAGAAATGGGAGCAGGGAACCGAAAAAGGATATCGCCCGTTCGACTGGTACGATTACATCATCAATACCTCTCCGCAATGGTACGTCGGAGCTAACGCTTCCGGAGGCTCCGAAAAAATCAACTATTACTTTGCCGTCAGTCATATCGACCAGTCGGACGTGATGTTGAACTATGGTGGATTCTATCGTACCAACGTGCAGATGAACATTGAATCGATGGTCGGCAAGCGACTGAAGATTGGCGCAGGTCTCAACGGACGTATTGAGAAACGGCGGCAACCGGGCGTTCCCGGAGGCGACGATATCTGGCAGGGACTGTTCGCCGTTTACCGGAATCTTCCCACAGCTCGACCGTTTGCCAACGACAATCCGAAATATCCGGCGCAGACTTCGGGAAATACCGACGTCAATTTCGGTATGCTTAACTACGATTTGTCGGGTGAATATGTGAGTACATGGCGTGTCGGACAGTTGAATTTCAACCTCGAATACGAAATCCTCGACGGACTGAAAGTAAAGGGACTGTTTGGCTATTATCTGGCGCAGAATATATTGAACAATCAGGAATATACCTACAAGCTGTATCGTTACGACGAAGCGACAGACACTTATCCTGTGGTATTCAGTATGGATAATCCATGGCGCGAGAGAGACAACCGTATGGTAGAAGAAACTACCACACAGTTTCAGCTTACTTACGACAAGAAATTCGGTCTGCACAGTCTCAATGCGGTTGCGGCGTCCGAAAGTCTTGTTCGTGACACGCCGAATTTTTGGCTGCACGACCGTCCGGCTTCAAATGCGTTAAGTTTGATGTATTTGCAAACGTTAATGGAGTTTAACGACTACGGTAATCAAACCGAAGCTCGGCTGGGATATGCCGGACGTATCAATTACGACTACGACCAGCGTTATCTTCTGGAGTTACAGGCTCGTTACGACGGTTCGTGGAAATTCCCGCCAAATCATCGCTGGGGATTTTTCCCTTCGGCATCGATTGGATGGCGCATTTCGTCAGAAAGTTTCTATCAAAACTCAAGCCTGAAGAACGTGTTGAACGATTTCAAAATTCGTGTTTCGTACGGTTTGGTGGGCGATGACAATGTGAGCAATTACAGCGCTTTCGGCTACATGTCCGGATATAATTACGGAAGTGGCGGAGCAACTTTGGACGGGATTTACGTTAGAGGCACTGAACCGAGAGGATTACCTGTGACTACGATATCGTGGCTCGAAGCCAAAATCTTCAACGCAGGATTCGATTTCGCAATGTTCAATGGAAAACTGACAGGTTCATTCGACTATTTTCACCGTCTGCTCGACGGTCTTCCCGCCGCTCGCTACGATGTGCTGATTCCTTCGGAGGTCGGGTTTTCGCTGCCCAACGAAAACCTCAATTCCAATGTTCATACAGGTTTCGACGGTCTGCTCAGTTGGAAAGACAAAATCGGCGACCTCAAATATACTGTTGGCGGAAACTGGACTTTCGCACGTCAGTTCGACTGGTATCGCTACAAGCCGCGTTTCGGCAACTCATGGGACTATTACCGCAATTCGATTACCGAACGTACTGCCTACCTTAACTGGGGCTATCACGCTATCGGACAATTCCAGTCATGGGAAGAGATTGCTCAATACGACGTCGATAACGACCGGCAAGGTAACCGTACTTTGCGCCCCGGCGACATCAAATACGAGGATGTGAACGGCGACAAACGTATTGACGGGCTCGACGAACGTCCTTTGTTTTATCGTGAAGGCGGGCTGCCTTACCTGAACTTTGCCGTCACGCTCGGAGCAGAATGGAAAGGAATCGACCTTGCTGTCGACTTTACGGGAGCCGCTTTTGCTTCATATACACCCGACTGGGAAGCGCGTAATCCTTTCCACGACGGAGGAAACCATCCGCAGTATTATCTGTCGAACCAATGGAGTTTGTCGGATCCGACAGACGCAAACAGCCAGTTGATTCCCGGCAAATACCCGACAATCATCGAAGGTAACGGCGGTCACAGTAACTACTGGAAGAGCGATTTCTGGACAATGAATGTCAGTTATATCAAATTGCGCAATCTGGAACTTGGATACACCATCCCCAAAAAATGGGTATCGAAAGCGGGAATCAGCAATTTGAGGATATACACTCAAATGCAGAACCTTTTCTGCATCGACAATCTGGGCGACGTCGAAATCGACCCCGAATTGACGGGCGGTTCCGGTGTGCAGTATCCGACAAACAGAGTGTTTAACATTGGACTAAGTATCACCTTTTAATTTTAAACAAGATGAAAAAAATAAATATTTTATTGATAATCACAGTAACGATACTGTCGGTAAACTGTTCGGGATTTCTGGACAGGGAATCGGAATCAATATTGAGCGACGAACAGGTATTCTCCGACCAGAACATGATTACTTCGGTACTGGCAAACTATTACGGGAGAATCGACTGGGGGCAAAGTCTTGAACGGGGCGGCGATTACTCCATACTCGACGAGGCTTGTATCTCAACCGCCGGACCCGACAACCGTCAGGATTTCGGCAACGACCTGTGGCGTGTTTACGATTATACCTTAATCAGAAATGTCAATCAGTTTTTGAAGGGTATCAACTCCGATGCGGCAGCCGATCTCGACCCTGCATATCGCAATCAAATTGAAGGCGAAGCGCGTTTCATTCGCATCTGGGTATATTTCAACATGTGCCGCTGTATGGGCGGGATGCCGATTGTCGGCGATGAAGTGTTTGAGTATTCCGGCGGGATGGATATCACTACTTTGCAATTTCCACGTTCGACCGAAGCGGAACTCTATAACTACATTATTAACGAATGTACGGCGATTGCGAATCTGCTTCCCGAAGAGCCAACCATCAATGCCGCCCGGGCTAATAAATGGGCTGCTTTGATGCTGAAAGCTCGCGCCGCCATCTACGCGGCTTCGATTGCCAAGTATAACTATCTGACGCCTGATGTGAAAACGGCAGGCGGCGAAGTGGGTATTCCGGCAAATCTTGCTGCGGGATATTACGAAACGGCGTACAATACTGTCAACGAAATCATCGCCGGCGGGAAATACCGTCTCTATACCGAAAATCCCGATAAGGGCGCTAATTTCTACGAAGCTGTTTGCCAAAAGGGAAATTACGAAGTTATCTGGGCGCGCGACTACTATTACCCGGGCGGCACCAACAATTTTACCAACTACGCAATTGCGAGTTCGGTGCGCGGCGATATCGACGCCAACGGGGTTACCCCGACGCTGAATATCGTCGAGGCTTTCGAGTATAAGGACAATCGTGACGGGACATTGCGTACGCGCACAGCCGATGACGCCGATTATGTCTATTACGACAATCCTCAGGATGTTTTCGCAAACAAAGACGCTCGCCTTTACGGCACGGTTGTTTATCCCGGTTCGGATTTCAACGGCGTCCCGATGACCTATCAAGCCGGTCAGAAGTATTACGAAAACGGCGAATGGAAAGAGCGGTCAAGCAATCTCGGTTCGACTGACAGCGACGGCGACCTGATTACGGCTGATAACGGTCCCGACATGTCGAGCAGCCAGTTCGTCAACAATTCGGGGTTCAACATCCGCAAGTTTGTTTCTTACAACAGAGACGCTTCGACGCGCGGACGTCTCAGCGACATGTGGTTTGTGCGGATGCGATATGCCGAAGCGCTGATGATTGCCGCCGAAGCAGCTCTTGAGTTGGGAAAACCGCAGACCGAAGTGTGCGGATACATCAACCAGATTCGCGACCGCGCAGGTATCCTGCCTTTGACGTCTGTGACTTTGAATGACATTGTGCAGGAACGCCGCGTTGAGTTTGTTTACGAGAACCATCGCTGGTGGGATTTGAAACGCTGGCGTATAGCGCATCAGGTATGGGATGGAAATTCCGAAACATACAGCGCTACGCATTATTCGCTGTTTCCTTATCGAATCAAAGACCCGTCGCATCCGCAAAACGGGAAATGGGTATTCGACAAGCTCAGGTCAACCTGGACTTCAACATATCCACGCCGGTTTGAGTATAGAAACTATTATAATTTCATCAATCAGGACTGGATAAACAGAAATCCGAAAATTGTAAGAAACCCGTATCAATAACATTAAAACAGTAAAAAGTATATGAAAACATTGATAAAAGTATATGTATTAGCAATATTGATTGCTGTAACAGCGGCGTCGTGCGGAAAAGACAATTACGACAAGCCGGAATCGCACTTTACAGGTAAAGTGACGTACAACGGACAGGCGCTGGGCGTAAGAGGTTCAAATGGATCGGTATATCTGCAGTTCTGGCAGGACGGGTACGAACTGAAAACTTCGTTTAACGTGTATGTTACTCAGGACGGGACCTACTCTTCGATGTTGTCCGACGGCGTTTACAAGTTAGTTACCGCCAGCGGCAATGGTCCATGGGTTAGCGCTCAGGATACTGTAATCGTCACGGTCAACGGCGACACTCAAAAGGATTACGAGGTGACGCCGTATTACACGCTGAGTAACATCAATTACTCTGTCAGCGGCAACACGCTCACGGCTTCGTTCGACGTGGCAAGCGTCACAACGGACAGAGCCATCGAATATGTTGCGTTGATGGTCAACAAGACGCAGTTTGTCGATTTCGGCGACGGAACGCATGTCAATTGGGTGCGCAACAGCGAGGCAACGCCCGGACGTGTCGAACTGCAACTGGATATCTCAAACGATCTGGCTAATCAAAAAGCCCTGTATGCTCGCGTAGGATTGAAAATCGACGGCGTCGGCGAAGGCGTTTACGATACAAATGTGTACAAGATAAAATAATTGAGAATTGAAAATTGAGAATTGAGAATTGGACGGTATTCGTAGGGGCGCACCTGTGTGTGCGCCCCCCCGAATTAATCAAAAAATTATTATTAATTTTGCACCCGATAATTAGATATTTTTTTATTAACAAATTTTAATTTTTATTGAATTATGTCAAAAATGTATTCATGGAAGGTGTGGCTGAGATTAAATCTGCTGACCAAGAAAGTGGAAAACGACTACATAGCCGAGATTTCCACCGTAGGAAACACGTTGCGTAACGAAGATATTGCGCAACATATCGTTAAAGGACGGAGCGAACTCCGTTATGAGACTATCCTGAGTATCCTGAACGAGCGCGACGATGTGGTACGCGAGGCAGTACTTGCCGGCTCGTCGGTGCAGGATAATAACATCCACCTTGCGCCGCGCATCACCGGCACGTGGATTGGCGCCGACCCGCTGTTCAATCCGAAAGAACACAAAATCACCGTTGACGCTATTCCGACAGCAGCGTTCCGGAAAGCGCTTGACGAAGAAGTCGGAGTAGAAGTGCTGGGTAAGAAAGCCGACGGCGGAGCTATCATCGGTCTGGTTACCGACAAGCTGACCGGCAAAACCGACGGCACAATTACTCCCGCCGGCGACATCGCAATCACAGGCGAGAAAATCAAGATTGCTCCCGACAACGAAGAAGGTCTGGGCGTGTTCTTTGTGGACATTAACGGTTCGAAGATACCGCTCGATTATCCGATTGTGGAAAATAATCCTAAGAAGATTCTCTGTCGCGTACCTGCTTCACTGGCGTATGGCGTATATACATTGCAGATTGTGACGCGCTTTACTTCTGCAGTCGTGTTGCTCAATGAGCCACGTACGATTGTGTACGAATTGCCTCTGAGAGTCGGAACTCTGACTCCTGATTCCTGAACAACGGGAATTGTCGAGGCACGATAACGGGAATTATCGAGGCGCGACAACGGGAATTATCGAGGCGCGACAACGGGAATTGTCGAGGCGCGATAACGGGAATTGTCGAGGCGCGATAACGGGAATTATCGAGGCACGATAACGGGAATTGTCGTGATTAATCAAGGATGTATTAGAATCCTAAAAATCTTTAAATCTTATAAATCCTAATTAGGATTGTTAATTAAAATTAATACCTTAAAAAGTTAAATAGTTATGATTAGAAAAAGTTTATTATTAGCAATAAGTATAATGATTACAATTGCGAATTATGCCCAGTGGAATCCGTCGAAAGACAGGATACGCACGCGATGGGCTGAAGAAGTCAATCCGGCGAATGTGTTGCCGGAGTATCCACGTCCTGCGATGGAGCGTTCACAGTGGAACAATCTCAACGGCTTGTGGGATTATGCCGTTTTGCCGGTTGGCGCTGCCGAGCCGGAGAAGTACGACGGTAAGATATTAGTGCCGTTTGCTATTGAATCGAATTTGTCGGGCGTCGAAAAGCGTCTTGGCAAGGCGAATGAGTTGTGGTATAAACGCACGTTTACAGTTCCGGCGGCATGGAAAGGCAAATCGGTTCTGTTGCATTTCGGAGCGGTGGACTGGAAAGCCGAAGTGTTTGTAAACGACGTCAAAGTCGGGACGCACAAAGGCGGTTACACTCCGTTTTCGTTCGACGTTACGCCATGGCTGACGCAGGGCGAACAGAAACTCGTCGTCAAAGTGTGGGACCCTACCGACGAAAGCTATCAGCCCCGCGGCAAACAGGTCAACAAACCCGAAGGCATCTGGTACACGCCTGTGTCGGGCATCTGGCAGACAGTGTGGATTGAACCGGTTGCCAAAAAACACATCGCCGCAGTCGTTCCGACGGCGAACATCGACGCCGGGCAGTTGTCGGTGAACGTGTGCGTGGCGAATGCCGCTCACGGCGACCTTGTCGAAGTGGCGGTTAAGGACGCCGGCAAAGTCGTTGCCAAAGCCAAAAGCGCTGCCGGTCAGCAAATCGACATATCCATCCCCGACGCCAAACTCTGGTCGCCCGAAACGCCGTTTCTCTACGATTTGGAGATAAGCCTCTACGAAAGCGGGAAATTGCAGGACAAAGTCGCCGGATATGCCGCGATGCGCAAGATTTCCGCCAAACCCGACAAAAACGGCGTTATGCGCATGCAGTTGAACAACAAGGATTATTTCCAGTTAGGACCTCTCGACCAGGGATGGTGGCCCGACGGACTGTACACCGCTCCCACCGACGAGGCTCTGAAATACGATATTCAGAAGACAAAAGACTTCGGTTTTAACATGATACGTAAACATGTGAAGGTTGAACCCGCACGCTGGTACGCGCATTGCGACCGCCTCGGGATACTCGTGTGGCAGGATATGCCCAGCGGCGACCGTTCACCGCACTGGCAGATGCATCAGTTCTTTGACGGAAAGGAAGCCGTTCGTTCACCCGAATCCGAAGCGAACTATCGTCAGGAATGGAAAGAAATCATCGACCTGTTGAAACCCAACCCCTGCGTAGTGGTATGGGTTCCGTTCAATGAAGCCTGGGGACAGTTCAAAACCGTCGAAATAGCGTCGTGGACGAAAACTTACGACCCTTCGCGTCTTGTCAATCCCGCCAGCGGCGGAAACCATTACCTTGATGCAGGCGACATACTTGACATACATAATTATCCGCATCCACGCATAACGCTGATAAACACCAGAAAGGTAAACGTTTTGGGAGAATTTGGCGGCATCGGGCTTGCTCTCGCAGGGCATCTCTGGCAGGAGACAGACAGAAATTGGGGATATGTTCAGTTTAAGAACTCAAAAGACGTTACCGACGAATATGTTAAATTTGCCAAACAACTGATAGAAACTGTTGCACGCGGATATTCGGCGGCGGTCTATACCCAAACCACCGACGTCGAAAATGAAGTGAACGGACTGATGACCTACGACCGTAAGGTTATCAAACTCGAAGAAGACCGTTTGCGACAGGCAAATATCGAGGTATGTAACTCGTTAAAACAGGATTGAGATGAAGAAACTGCTTATAATAACTCTGGCGTCGCTGTTTGCATATTGCAGCAGCGACGTTCCGGCAGTTAAGAACGATTTACGCGCTCCCGCCTGTCCCTTAATAACGATAGACCCCTACACCAGCGCCTGGTCGTTTACCGACAATCTCTACGACGCAGACGTAAAACACTGGACGGGAAAGGATTTTCCCCTGATTGGCGTACTTCGCGTCGACGGCAAACCGTATCGCTTTATGGGCGTCGAAAAGTTGCCGGTTAAGGCGCTTGCCGCGATTTCGTACGAATCGGCATGGACGGGCAGTTACACTTTCGACAAGCCCGCCGACGGCTGGCAACAATCCGATTTTAACGACAGTAAATGGAAAACCTCCGAAGCCGCTTTCGGCACCAGCGAAGAGACAAATGTCAATACGCTGTGGGAGACGCCGGATATCTGGGTACGGCGCAATATTGCTGTTGAAGGATACAGCCCGGCAAAAAAACTGTTCCTGAAATATTCGCACGACGACACTTTTGAACTGTACATCAACGGTATCAAAGTGGTCAATACCGGATATTCGTGGAACAAAAGCGTGTTGATAGAATTACCGGAAACAGTCAGGGCGTCGATAAAAGACGGACAGAACATCACCCTCGCCGCGCACTGCAACAATGTTACCGGCGGCGCTCTGGTCGATTTCGGTATTTACACCGAAGTCGATGTGCCGAAATATCTTGACGTTCCGGCGGTTCAGAAGTCCGTCGATGTTCAGGCTACGCAGACGCATTACGTTTTCGAATGTGGAAATGTCGAGTTGAAACTTTCGTTTATCGCTCCCCTGCTGATGGACGATCTGAATCTCGTCTCGCGTCCGGTCAATTACATTGCATACAGCGTCGAATCGCTCGACGGCGTCGAACATCAGACGGAAATCTATTTCGAAGCCTCTCCGCTCTGGGCGTTGGACAACGCTCGTCAAAAAGGCATTTCGGAAGGGTACGAAAAGGATAATCTGCTGTTTGTCAAAACGGGCAACAGCGAACAGAAAGTCCTGAACAAAACGGGCGACGACGTCCGTATCGACTGGGGATATTTCTACCTCTCAGGCGAAAAGGCGAATACCACGTATGCCGTTGGCGATGCTTTTGCTGTCCGCGAACACTTTGTTGCCAACGGGACGCTGTCGGGCGAGGTTGCGGCTAAGGATAACGGCAATATCGCCGTAGCGCAATCGCTCGGGAAGTCGAAATCCGCATCGGGCAAAATCCTTGCAGGTTACGACGACGTCTATTCTATCCGGTATTTCGGGACAGACCTCCGTCCGTACTGGAACAAAGCCGGTAACAAAACAATAGAATCGGCGTTCGCCGAAGCGAATAAAGAGTTCCATTCGTTGAAAAACAGGTGCGCGAAATTCGATCACGAACTGATTACGCAGACGGCGCAGGCGGGTGGAAAAGAGTATGCCGAACTGTGCGCTCTTGCATATCGTCAGGCGATTGCGGCGCATAAACTTGTCGAAGCTCCAAACGGCGACTTGCTGTTCCTGTCGAAAGAGAATTTCAGCAACGGCTCAATCGGCACGGTTGACGTCACTTATCCTTCGGCGCCGCTGTTCCTGCTCTACAATCCCGAACTCGCCAAAGGTCTGCTGAATCACATCTTCTATTACAGCGAGAGCGGCAAATGGACAAAGCCGTTTCCCTCCCACGACGTCGGAACGTATCCCTGGGCTAACGGACAGACGTATGGCGGCGACATGCCTGTCGAAGAAGCCGGTAATGTTTTGACGTTGACGGCTGCCATCGCCAAAACCGAAGGGAATGCGAAATACGCCGAAAAACACTGGGATGTGCTGACGGTGTGGACGGATTATCTGGTCGAAAAGGGTCTCGACCCCGAAAACCAGCTGTGTACCGACGACTTTGCGGGGCATTTCGCTCACAATGTCAATCTTTCGGTGAAAGCGATTGTCGGCATTGCTTCGTATGGCTATCTTGCCGGTAAACTCGGGAAAAAGGATATTGCCCGAAAATACACTGCAAAAGCAAAGGAAATGGCTGACGAATGGGTGAAAATGGCTGACGACGGCGACCATTACCGCCTGACTTTCGACCAGCCCGGAACGTGGAGTCAAAAGTACAATCTGGTATGGGACAAACTGCTTGGTCTGAATATCTTTCCCAAAACGGTTATCGAAAAGGAGATTCCTTACTATCTGACAAAACAGAATGTTTACGGTCTCCCGCTGGACAATCGTCGCAATTACACGAAATCCGACTGGATTATCTGGACGGCAACGCTTGCCGGCGACGTAGAAACGTTTGGCAAATTCATTGCGCCGCTCTACAAGTTCGTGAACGAAACGGTCGACCGTATCCCGATGTCCGACTGGTATAACACCGACAATAAACGCCACGTGGGATTCCAAGCCCGCTCGGTCGTCGGCGGATATTATATCAAAACGCTGGAAAAGAAATTGAAATAGTATAGCTGTTTTTTGTGTCCACATATTTGGCGGTAGCAAGGATGTCGCAGACATTCAAAGTTGCCGCCAATTTGCGTCCGGGAGACTCTTACAAGGCAACCGACGTAAATTACCGTTCGGGAAAATAGAATTTGAAGATTATTTCTTGGCAATGATTTGTTCCCATGCAACCAGCAAGACCGTCATTTCGGAATAGCTGAGGATACCGCTTTGTTGTTTATTGGTTTTCAGATAACTGTCATATACTTTGTCCTGTACCGACGAAAGAGTTGGATTCAGAGCTTTTTGCCAGTGCAAACTGATTTTTTGATAATCGTCGATAATGCGTGAATCGATTTTCCGGACAATTTCCGGATACTTCACGGGCGACATCTTACGCAGATTTCTAAGCAGATACCACACCGTTTCCAGATAACCGCTGTATCGAACCAGCGAATGTTCGCTCGAACAGCAAACCACCGAAGCATACAGATTACATTCCGATTCGCTTGCAATTCCAAACTGGTGAGCCTTTTCGTGAGCCGACGAAAACGGATAACTGACAGGAAGCATGTAAAAGTTAAGATGTTCTTCGTTAAAGAAAGGTCCAAAAAATCCGGCAACGCCTGTACGGGTCATCAATCCTTCTATTACCGAACACTTTGGACGACGTTTACCGCAGGGATAAGGAATACGCAGTTGTTTGCTGAGTTGTCGATACGATGTTTCTATCGCCTGGTCTATTTCGTCAATATCGAAATGAGAATCAGCGATGTACGACTTGTTTAGCGAATCAATGTAGCGGCAAACCAAAGCCTCGAAATAGACCGTATCTTCGGCAGGCGGTTCCACTCCGAAACGTTCGTGAAATCCGGGACGAAAATAAGCGATTCCCCAAGCCATGTAAAACCACGACACTATCCACAATATAGCCGAAAAAACAACTTTTATCCAACGACGAAAAGATATTTTCCTCATTAAAATCAACACAATACTGCATATAAAAGCAAGTATTGCAACAATAATCAGCACGTCAAACAACGAAAACGAAACTGCGGACGAAATAAACGACAGCAGAGTTGCAATTGCAGGATAACAATTTTGGATGTACGTTTCGGCAAAGTCGGGCAGGCGCGAGCATAAAAAAACGAAAATTAACAACGCGAACGGCGTTATAAACCCGAATATCACGGAAAAATTTTTACTGTTTTTCGATTTTCTAAATCTTAATAACTGTCTCATACTGTTATATTTTTATCATTAATTAACGGAGCAAAATTACAAAAAAATCAAAATAAATTTGTTGTTTACCGAAAAATACCTAATTTTGCGCCCTGAAATTAAAAAGTTATAAAAGGCATAAAGTATTATGAAAAAGGGGATTCATCCTGCAGGTTATCGGATAGTGGCATTCAAAGATATGTCAAATGAAACATTGTTTTTAACCCGTTCGACGGTACAAACAAGAGAAACAGTTGAAATTGATGGAGTTGAATATCCATTGTATAAGTTGGAAATATCAAACACTTCGCATCCGTTCTACACCGGAAAAATGAAACTGGTGGATACAGCCGGACGTGTTGATAAGTTCATGAACCGCTACAAAAAGCATTTGGAAGCGAAAAAAGCGTAATTTAGCGGTTGGTTTGTGAGTATATAAGAGATTTATTGGTCTCTTTATGAATAAAATACGTTTAACAAAACGTTTCGATTTCGAAGCGGCACATTCGTTGGCAGGCTACGATGGAGTTTGCAAATACATACACGGGCATTCTTATACCTTGTATGTTACTGTTACAGGTATGCCTTCGAGAGATAAATCCGACCCGAAACGGGGAATGGTTATGGACTTCGGAATCCTGAAACAGATTGTCAAAGAGAATATTATCGACAGATTTGACCATTGTCTGATGCTGCGAACCGATTCTCCTTTGTCGCATGAAATACAAAACGAATATAAACGAGTAGAATTGTTTGATTTTCAACCAACATGCGAAAATATACTGCTCTATTTTGTCGAAATACTGAAAAGCAAATTATCCGGCGCTGTTTCGTTGCACAGTTTGAAACTGAGCGAAACAGACAGTTCTTTTGCCGAGTGGTATTTATCGGATCAAACATGTAATAATGAGTAAATTATGACGAACATTCCCTCGAAACTGCTGTCCGACGCCGTTGATGAAATGGCAAGTCTTCCGGGTATCGGGCGCAAGACTGCTTTGCGGCTTGCACTGCATTTGTTGAAACAGCCGCTCGAAAATGTCGAACGTTTTGGGAATGCCTTTATCAGGATGCGTAAAGACTTGTTTCATTGCAAAGTATGCAACAATATTTCCGATACTCCCGTTTGTTCGATTTGTTCGGACAGGTCGCGAGACACTTCCATGATTTGCGTAGTCGAGAGTATCCGTGAGGTCATGCTGATAGAAAACACAATGCAATACAATGGTTTATATCATGTCTTGGGCGGAATTATCTCGCCTATGGAAGGTATAGGTCCTTCCGATTTGAAAATCAATTCGCTGGTCGAAAGAGCGTCCAGCGAAAATGTCCGTGAAGTAATACTTGCATTAAGTACGACTATGGAAGGCGAAACAACTGGTTTTTATCTCTACAAAAAGCTGGCAGCCTGCAATATCGACATTTCGATCATCGCCCGCGGAGTGAGTTTTGGCGACGAAATAGAATATACCGACGAAATCACTCTGGGACGTTCGATAAAAAACCGGCAACCATTCAAAATGTAACAAACGCTTACATTTTATGTCGTTGGAAAAAAACTGTTTATATAATTATCTCACGCTCCTACTATAGTAACTGTTTTACCGTTTATTGTTTCCTTTTTCATATAGAGTTTATCCTCCCAACTGACGGTCGTACGGCGGTCGAATACCACCATCCAGCCTTCGTTACAGCAATGAAGATCCAGATAACCGGCGGTCTGTTCGAGACCGTCTTCCACATATTGTTTTCCGTGACGTATCTTCAATTCTATCGGATACTTTTTGTCGTTATGTGTCATCAAAAGGTCGAGACGACCATTTCCTGTCGCATGTAGCGGATTACGTCGCCTCCGTCATCGTCTATCAACTGTTCGACGCCCTGCAAACGGGTGGCTGCTTCTATCATATAATGCTTTGTACTGTTCCAAGGTACTGATGTATTAAATTCTTTCATCTTTTTTATACTATTTTTTTCGCAAAAGTAAGATATATTTTTTTATCGGACAAAAACATCCGAATTGCGGTTACCCGAATCGTTGACACTTTCGACAACTACTTGCGAATTGCCGACGGTTATTAAAGATAGCCTGTAACTTTCGCCGCTCTTTTTTAAGACAATATGGCTCAAAATTGCATGTAAGATACCCTGTTTTACATTGCGAAATAACCATGTGCCGGCAAGCGTTTTAATCGTGTTACCGCCATTTCGTCCGCCGTCTTCTATACGGTGAAAGTTGAAATTATCAGGGGCGGGAACATTAATTCGCCAATTATGAGTATGTCCGCTCACCGAAAAATCAATGTTAAAAGCGTTTGCTTTGTTCTTGAACCGCCTTAACAAATCGGAATGAGGTTTATCGTGTGAAGACGTAAAGCTGGGGTCGTGCATCAACACGATATTGTTTACAGAAGTGTCCGGCACAGGCAAACTCTCGAACCATTCGACCTGTTCGGCAAAATAAGGTATCATATCATAAAAACCGTCATGTTCCCACTGGTCGGCGCCTTCGCTTTCCGCTGTGTCGAATATCGTGAAGAAGTTATTGCCGCGCCGTACTTGATAATACATATTCGCCAGCCCTATTTTACGTCCCCAATCCTCGACCCTTTCATTGCCGCGCACTTCGTGATTGCCGCGTACAAAAATTCCCGGAATCTCGCCTTTCGTCAATATAAACGCGCCACGTAGAAAATATTTGATTATCTGCTGTTCGTTGACATAATAATCTGCATAATCGCCGTTGAAAATCACAAGGTCGGCATTCCGTCCGGAATATCTTGCCGCAGAATCCAGCAGCGAAAGCCTGCCGTGCCAGTCGGATGCGGCAATAATTTTCGGCTCGACGGTATTTGTAGTATTTTTTAACGTAAACGTTTCAGTACTGATGGTTTTGCCCAGTTTGCCGCCATAAGAAAGCCGTTCGAGAACACGTGTGGCATGAGCGGTGTATTGATTCCCGTCCAGTTCGGAGCGTGGAATTATCACGGCGTGTATTTTGCCGATAGTCTTGTAGCCCGCTTCGTTGGCATAGACTGTCTTTAATTCCCCGTTACAGGTATATGTGACATAAGCCTGTGCGTCGGCGTTTGTCGCAAAGACTACGGAATATTTACCCGTTCCGAGGTCGAAAACAACAGGCGAAGCATCGAACCTGAAAACAAACGGCGGAATTTTCATAATTGCCGTCATACTTAACGTTCCAACAAAAATCACAGTCAAAACAGTCGCTATTATATTGCGCGTCTTTGCCGAAACTCTAAGATTCGGAAAAACGAGCAATAAAAACGGTATGCCGAACAAGGCTGCTATAAACGGCAACACACCCCTGATAACGATACAGATTATCTCGGCGTGCGCTTCATCCGCAGCAATATAATTCAGCGTCCAGAAGAAAAAGGACAGGATAAAGGATATGCACGAAATGATGATTATCACGACGGGTATATGTTTCTTTACAAACACAGCCGTCACAAAGCCAATGTTATAAAGCGCATTCGCTATCATCACGTAAAAAAGAATTTCCGAAAAACCCTTGAACACTTCACGGTCGATGAAAACGTAACCTATTCGGAGACTGTAATTGACAACCGGAGCGAAAAGGGCTGCCGATGCAGCCAAAACCGCAAGAAAAACGCCGGTGATACGAAACAGTTTTATTTTATTTTTTTTATTCATAATAAACTATTTTATTTTTTATTCATAATAAAACATCATATTCTCACGCCCCTACTATAGTAACTGTTTTACCGTTCACGATTTCCTTTTTCATATAGAGTTTATCCTCCCATGCGACGGTTGTACGGCGGTCGAAAACCACTATCCAACCTTCGTTACAGCAGTGAAGATCGAGGTAACCGGCGGTCTGTTCGAGACCGTCTTCCACATATTGTTTCCCGTAACGTATCTTCAGTTCTATCGGATACTTTTTATCGTTATGTGTCATCAAAAGGTCGAGACGTCCATTTCCCGTCGCCATGTCGCGTATTACGTCGCCGCCGCCATTGATCACGCGTTGCAGAAACGCCATCATCACAAGTAAAGGTCCCGCTTCGGGATAATCGTATTTCTCTAACCAGATTCCGTTGTTCAGTTGCCAGAATTTTTGAAAATCACGCATCAGATAATCGACGTCGATATTGCCGTCAGGTTTCAGATAGCGGGGTATCTGATATTTCGAATCTCGCAGCCCGACCTGCACCGGAGACGATAATTTGCGGATAATCACTTCGGCGTAAATCGGATTGGCGGGTTTTATTCGCGAACCTTCAACACGAATCAGCCCCAAATCCCTTGTATATAAAAAATCGTCCGATTCTATGTCCACAAACATTTCGCCGGTAATCATCGGCTCTATTACATTGCGTACACGGGGTTCATTCAACCGTTCGAGCAAACTGTCGATATGCGCAGGACGATTCAGGATAATGTTTTGGATGGCTTGATGTACTAATTCTGTCGTAACGGGTTTTGTGTAGTCCGATTGCAGGATTTCTACTATTACTTCGTTGGCAACAGCATTAACTAACCATGGTTGTCCCTGTGTCTGTTCCCAGACTAACTCTACTGCGTCGTCTTCAAATATTTGTCCGGTATCATCGGTATGCTGTCGATACAGTTGGATGATTTCTTCTTTAGTGAAATTCTGTAAAGTGTATGTTTTGGTGACAATATTAAACGGACTTGCGCTACCCATCGCCTCGCTTTCCGGACGAATTTTAGCTTTGTAGTCGCGAATATTGCGCATTCCGACTAAGGCTACGGAATGAACAAAAGGCGTAATGCTGCGGTCATTATATCCGCTTCGCATCTGTCTTAAAAACATAATTAAAGTATCTTCGCTCAAACAGTCGATTTCGTCAAAGAGAATAACTATCGGCTTGTCCGACAACATGCAAAAATCTATTAAAGATGTACGCAACACATTGTTGTAATCTGCAAAGTCTGCATCCGAAGCAAATTCTGACGCTTGTGGAAGTTTATAAGATTTCATATAAGATTTTACAGTTCGTATTATCGCCGGTATCCCTTCTTTAGAGTCGGTCATCTTTTCCATACTTTCCAATGAACAGTACAATGCATAATATTTTCCTCCGGCATTAAGTCGTTTGGTCAAATCTTGCAGATACGTTGTCTTCCCGCTCTGACGCGCCGCATGAATCACAAAATACTGTTCATCATCTATCAACTGTTCGACGCCCTGCAAGCGGGTGGCTGCTTCTATCATATAGTGCTTAGCGCTGTTACAGGGTCCTGATGTATTAAATTTTTTCATCTTTTTTATACTATTTTTTTCGCAAAAGTACATAATATTTTTTAATACGGATATTTATCTTTTGCTGTCACACCTGAAACTCCAGCACAAGATGTTCTCCTGCTCTAACCGTTACGCGGTTTTGCAGGGATACCAGCGCATTATCGCCTTTCTGCGTTAATTTTGCGGGAATAGTTTGTCCGGCAAGCGTCACGTTTACCTTTTTCGCTTTTTTGCCTTTGGGCGCGTCCACCGAAAAACTGCTTAACTGTA
>JAISXV010000142.1 GCA_031270335.1 Prevotellaceae bacterium
GCATCGTCGTATCGAATCAGTCCAAATTTCAGATTATCGGCAAATTACAGCTGGTTGAACATGGAATATAAAGTCGAAGCGGCGCCGGAACATAAACTGTATGCGGGTTTTGACTGGTCTGCGGCGAAATGGAGGTTTGCATCAGGCATTCAGTACATTGGAAATCTTTATGCTTCCGTACCTGCGAACATTAAAAATTCGTTTACATTGTGGAACGCAAGAGTAGCTTACAACATCTGTAAACCTCTGGAACTGTTTGTGAAAGGAGAAAATCTCCTGTCACAGAAATATGAAATTAACGTTGGATATCCGATGCCAGAAATAACGGTGTACGGAGGCGTAAATTTAAGATTTTAAGAAATGATTATCAATAAATTAAAATAGTTTTGTCATGAACAGAAAACAGTTTTTAAGTACGATAGCTTTTGCAGGTGCGGCTATCACGTTTAAATCGAAAAACGGAATGGATTTAATGGCTCAGTCACAGAGCGGACAGCCTGATGTAGTCGCTGTTATGGGCGGCGAACCTGACGAAATGTTTAAACAGGCAATTGAGGAATTGGGCGGTATTTTCAAGTTTATCGAAAAAGGCTGGAAAGTGGTTGTCAAACCCAATATCGGCTGGGACAAATCGCCGGAACTTGCGGGCAATACTAATCCGAAGTTAATCGCCGAAATTGTGCGTCAATGTATTCAGGCGGGAGCGAAGGAAGTTACTGTGTTTGACCATACTTGCGACGACTGGATAAAGTGCTACAAAAACAGCGGCATCGAAGCAGCGGCTAAAACGGCTGGAGCTAAAGTCGTTCCTGCTCACGAAGAATCGTACTACAAAGAAGTACAGCTTCCAGAGGCTAAAAAGTTGAAAACTGCCAAGATACACGAAGCAATCCTGAACTGCGACGCATGGATTAACGTTCCAATACTCAAACATCACGGAGGCGCTAACTTGTCGATTTCAATGAAAAACTACATGGGAATCGTTTGGGACAGACGCATTTTTCACAGTTCTGACTTGCAGCAATGTATAGCTGACATCTGTACAATGAAGAAAAAGCCGGTTCTGAACGTCGTCGATGCTTACCGCACAATGAAGTCAAACGGACCACAAGGACGTTCAACTGCCGATGTGGTTGATACCAAGAGCCTTTTTGTTTCGAAAGATATTGTAGCTGTAGATACTGCCGCCGCAAAATTCTTTGGCCAAATCAGAAAAATGCCGCTTGAAAATGTCGGACATCTTGCTAACGGTCAAACGCTCGGAATCGGAACAATGGATCTGGATAAATTGAATATCAAAAGAATAAAAATTTGAATTGATTTACGATTGTAGATTTACGATTGTAGATTTGGCTTGCGCCCGAAGGTAAATCTAAAATCAATTTACGATTGTTGATTTATTATTGTTGATTTACGATTGTAGATTTGGCTTGTGCCCGAAGGTAAATCTAAACTCAAAAATGGGAAAATATGAGGAAGTTAAGAATAATCATATCAGTAGTGTTATTTTCGTTAATAACATTCTATTTTCTTGATTTTGCAGGTTTAATGTCTGGAAAGACTGTCAATTTGTTGGCAAAAATCCAGTTTATACCTGCAGTCATGGCTTTTTCTGTCGTCATACTGATAATATTGATTGTCTTGACTTTGTTGTTTGGACGGGTATATTGTTCGTCGATATGTCCAATGGGTATATATCAGGACATAATCGCGTGGATATCAAAGCGAACTTCTAAAAAGAAAAAACGATACAAGTTCAGTAAAGCCAAAAATATTTTACGCTACTCAATGCTAGTCGCATCTGTAAGCATTTTCCTGAAATTCCCGCTGATACTTGGTTTTATCGACCCGTACAGCGCTTATGGACGGATAGTTACAAATGTCTTCCGTCCGGTTTACATGGCTGGAAACAATGTGCTGGAAGCAATCTTCACGAAATTCGATAATTACACTTTCTACAGGACGGACATCTTCATAATGAATGTATTTGCCTTTGTTGTCGCGATATTAAGCATGGGAATTATCGGCTATTTAGCATGGAAACACGGACGGACATATTGCAATACAATTTGTCCGGCAGGTGCGGTTTTTGGTTTTTTAAGCAGATTTTCGATTTTCAGAATCAGGATAAATGGAAGTAAATGTAACAGTTGTGGTGTGTGCGAGATGAAATGCAAGGCGGCATGTATTAACAGCAAACAAAAAACTGTGGACAGCAGTCGTTGTGTGGATTGCTTTAACTGTCTGAGCGCCTGCCGAAAAAACGCTCTGAAATTTTCCCCTTCGCTTATTCCTGCCAGAAATACGTTAAGCAAAGAAAACAATGCAGATGAGGCTGCATCAGAATATGTTGTAGATGAAGGGAAACGGCGTTTCCTGACAACCGGAATAATCGCTGCCGTTGCCGCTCCTGTGGCTGTAATCGAAAACGAAGTGCACACTTTGGCGGGAAATGGCAAATATGTCCGGCAACATCCAATTTTGCCTCCGGGTTCGATAAGCGTCGAAAACATGCTGAAACACTGTACTTCATGTCATCTCTGCATCAGCAAATGTCCTTCGCGTGTGCTGAAACCGGCATTTATGGAATACGGTCTTGCCGGAATCATGCAACCGACAATGTATTTTGAAAAAGGCTTTTGTAATTTCGACTGCACGATTTGTTCGGAAGTGTGTCCCAACGACGCTATAAAACAACTCACTAAGGACGAAAAACACTTGAATCAAAACGGATATGTGGTGTTTACTCAGGAAATCTGCATCGTGCAAACCGATGAAACAAATTGCGGCGCATGTTCAGAACATTGTCCTACGCAGGCGGTTACAATGATTCCATACAAAAACGGACTCACAATTCCGCAGATAAACATCGACATATGTGTAGGTTGCGGCGGATGCGAATTTATTTGTCCTGTTCGTCCATTACGAGCAATTCATATTGAAGGTCATGCGGTGCAAAGTAAGGCTAAACCATTTGAAGAACAGGAAAAAGAAGAAAAAACAATAGATAGTTTCGGTTTTTAAAAAGTAAAGACAATTTTAGTGAACAGAGTTTTATGGATAAATATATAGCAACAACAGGTTTTTTTGACGGCGTTCACAGAGGACATGTAGCCGTATTAAATAAACTTAAAGAGAAAGGTTTAAGTTTTAATTTGCCTGTTTGTGCAGTCACATTCTGGCCACATCCGCGCATTGTGTTAAATAATGAACCGGAAAAGTTGAAGTTGCTGTCATCGGTAGAAGAGAAAAAGCAGCGAATCGAATCGCTTGGTGTAAATAAGGTTATAATCATTCCGTTTACGAAGGAATTTTCGGAAATGTCTCCACAACAGTTTATTGTCGACGAACTTGTGAAAAAATACAACATTGCCGGTTTATGCGTCGGCTATGACCATCATATCGGTAAAAACAGAGCAGGAGGATTTGATGCCATAAAAAAAATATGCGACGAATTTGACTTGTATTGTGAACAAATTCAATCTTTTGCAATGGATAACAAGATAATAAGTTCTCAGAAAATACGTAAATGTCTGATCGATGGAAATATCGAAGAAGCTAATTCCATGCTGGGATATTCCTATACATTGACCGGAACTGTCGTACACGGAAAAAAACTTGGCAGAACAATCGGTTTTCCAACAGCAAATATCGAATTGAAATACTCTAAGTTAATTCCATGCGACGGAGTTTACGCTGTAAAAATAGATTCGGGTAATCAGCAGAATCTGAAAGGAATGCTGTATGTCGGGAAAAAATCCAGCGTAGATAATTCAGGAAAGACGTTTATCGAAGTGCATATATTTGATTTTAACAGTGATATATACAACCAGGAAATATCCGTCAGATTCGAACATTTTGTCAGAAAAGATATGAAATTCAATAATATCAACGATATGAAAACCCAAATCACAAAAGATAAATACGATATAATTTACGATTTACGATTTTAAATTAGCGGAGCTGTGCAACAACGATCATCAACTCCAAAGGGACTTTGCGGGTATGTGATTACCCGCCCGTAAGCTAAAGCATACGGTTAATAAAGTGTTGTTCCTGCGGGACTTTGTGAGTCCGTGATTGACAGTGTCTGTGATTGCTCGTTTGATACAGTCCCTTCCTGACAAGGCAAATTACTGCTTATTTTCCCAAGTTTTTCGAGAAACGTTTTGTATAGTTTCACAGCGGTTTCTATTTCTTCAATGTAAATAAATTCGTTGGCGGTATGCGAGCGAATGGAGTTTCCAGGTCCCATCTTGATTGCGGGAACATTAATACGCGAAATGTCCGATGTAGTCGGGGAAACATAACATTGGATGTTCAGACTTTCAGCCGTTTTCACTAAAATATGTTCTTCGGGGATTGCGGACGCTTTCAGATGCAAAGACCTCGGAGTAATACAGGACTTCACATTCGCACGTATAATGTCTACGATTTCTTCGTTGCAATAACAGTCTGTCGGACGAATATCTACAATAAACTCGCATTTCGATGGAATAACATTGTGCTGAGTTCCAGACTGTATTACTGTTACCGTCATTTTCACCTTGCCCATGAGTTTTGATACTTTCGGAAACTTGTAGTCTCTGAACCAAAGAATGTCGTCGATTGCTTTATACAAAGCATTTTCACCCTCATTACGTGCAGCATGCCCCGAAATACCTTCTGCGATGCAGTCCAGAACAATCAATCCACGTTCGGCAATTGCCGCCTGCATTCCTGTCGGTTCGCCCACGATAGCAAAGTCGATCTTTCCCAGATGTTGCCAAAGCGCAGATATTCCGTTCTTACATATAGCTTCTTCTTCGGCAGTTATTGCTATGACGATGTTGTACGGCAACAGTTTTTCGTATAAATCACAAAAAACCGACAACAGGGCAACAACAGAACCACCAGCATCATTACTGCCTAACCCGTAGAGTTTCCCGTTTTCAATTACCGGCTCAAAAGGATTGCGGAAATATGCCGGCGAAGGCTTTACCGTATCGTGATGAGAATTGAGTAACAGCGTCGTTTTTTCGGGAGAAAAATGTTTGTTCTTTGCCCACACATTGTTCAAAAACCTATGTGTCTTCACACCACGTTCACACAAAAAACCGTATATCAAATCAGCGGTATTTGCTTCTTCACCCGAAAATGAGGGAGTAGATATCAGGTTCTTTAACATCACAAAGTTGCTGTTCTTACTTTTCATTCCTTAATGATTTAATAAATTATAATCTTTCAAACACACTGTTTTCTATTGCTTTTATTGCTATACATTCGACTTCGACAAGCCATCCCGGACGACAAACGGGCGCAAGTACAAGCACGTATGGAGTCGTCGAATAATTCATTGCAACATATTCGGACACTACACCATAATCGGCAATATCGCGCAGGTAAACAATCATCTGCATTACATCGCTCATTTGAGTGTCAGCCTGTTTCAGCAAGACCGATATATTTTCGAAAGTACGTTCTGTTTGCTTTAGAATGTCAGATGGATACATTACTTCGCCTTTGTTGTTGATACTCGCTGTGCCGGAAATAAATACATGTCGCCGGTCGCCGTAATCCACGCTTGTTGCACGTTCGAAAGTTACGCCGTATTCGCTGGTAGGATTAAGATGCGTAGTTGCCTGTAGATATTTCACCTGCGCAGTTTGGATTCCCGCAATGCCATACGCGTCCATCAGCGTCAGCGATTTGGGATTGATGTAACGTCCTTCGATTCCCGTACTTGCAATAAAATGAGTTTCAGGCGTCAAACCTTCCTTTTCGAAAAACTTTTTGCGCTCATTCACCATTCCTGCATAGTGAATATCAACGCCCTGCACATAAATCCATGTCCGGATACAGTTGTCTTTAAGCGTACAGTTGTGCCGGGCAAGACTGTTGACATAATTTTCGAATATCGAACGTGTTTCGGCTTCCTCGTCGGTTACAGGCATACACAGTTGCGTGTTGTACAGATGTTTGTAAGCAGAACGTTCCATTATATACGTCCCGGAATCCTCGTAAACCCTGCAATCCGACACAAAATAAACCCAAACGGACACTTTACTGCCGTTCAGCGAAGCCTGTTCTACAATAGAAACCGCAACATTATCATCGTTATGCGGCAGGAAATCTCTCTGATTCACAGCGTCGCTAACAAAATAACGCTTTAAAACACAATCCACACTCTCGCCAAGAAAATCTTTGACACGAGCGATTGCCGTTTCGATATTACGGAATTGCTGTTCTGCCTTTATATGCGTATTATTCAGTTGAATCATAGCGTGATATTCTGCTGCAGCGTTTGTCGGACAAAATTTGCTCAATCGTGCTGCAGCATAAATATCGTCCCATTCAATTGTCTCAAAATCAATTTGTCTGTTGTCTGTCATAAATAATTTACATTGTTGAATAATCATCTCCGGCAACCGTTTTTAATCCATTCTTTGAGGAGAACAATATCGTCGTTGCGAGTCACGAAACCTGTATGCGGTTGAGTGAGACCGAGATCCTCATCTTCAAGAACTTCAAGTAAAAAACTGTTACCGGTATCGGATGGCGTAACCCTGTTTTTTGCCGGATTCTTTGATGAAACTTTGTTTACCAGAGCGTTATAGCTTTTATCTGCTGTGAGCAATAAATTTCCGGCGCCGATAGTTCCCTGATGACAGGATACGCAGGTATATTGCTCAAAAACAAGATTTTGTATTCGTTCATAACTTACGAGTTTGATATTCGTTTCGGGTATTACGATGCTGTCGCCGGCAAGCTCAATGTTAATATCCTTTTCGAACAGCGTAAACTTCGATAACCGTCCTAAATCAGTCATACACAACATTAAGAACTTCGTGTCGGGACTGATGTTGTCAATCGACACTTTGACCGGCTCATTGTTTTTCGGCTTCATAATCCTGACCGAAGCGAGAGGAATTGACTGTTTATCGCCGAAAACGCCGAATATCAGAGGATAATCCTCAGGAAAAGCATCCGGATTGTCGAAAACGAAAGTCGCCGCCGCCGTTATTCCTTCATTGTGTTCGTACTCTTTAGGATAGATGTCTCCGCTGTCGCACGAAAACAGGAACATCAATCCCAAAAACCATCCCGATATTTTCAATATTTTTTTTATCATCAATATATTATGTTATTTTTTACTGCCTAATATATGTTTTAATTCTTCAATTTGCTTCGCTTGTTCTTCAATTATTTTTTTGATTTCTCCAAGCGCTTTGGCATTTTCTTCAATTGCTTTATTTCTTTCTTCAATTGTTTTATTTTTTTCTTCAATTGCTTTATTTTTTTCTTCAATCACTTTGTCTTTTTCTTCAAGCGTTTTGGCGTTTTCTTCAAGCATTTGTTTTTGTTCTCTGTTTTTTTTCCCGAACAGGTCGTCGATAATGCGTAATGCTTCTGCTTCTTTTTCTATCTCTTCGCGCTCTTTCTGGTTGGCTATCATATCATGAAGAACAGATGTAATTAATTGTATATCGTCGTCGTGTGATTGCAGTTGATAGTGCTTGCTCACTTCGGAACCGGCGACGAAAAAATGATTCTGTTCAAAAAGACTCAGCAGTTTATCCAATTTTCTTTTGTAACGTTTATCAGTAATTCTTGTTGCCTGAATAACATAACTGTCATGAGTGAGGCTTTCGATGAATGGCGATTTTGCTTCAATTTTTTTACCCTCAATCATATCTTCATAGTATCGTTTTACTCGTAAGCAGGCGGTTTCGATGTCGGCAAGTGGAAACCCTAAGATATAGATTGTTGTGATTGGCAGAGCGATTTCTTTACCGTCAACTATTTCTTTCCTTTTGTACTGTTCTCCAAGATAATTTCGGAATCGCATCAAATCGTCTTCGTCCCATGATTTTTGTACTTCTATCAATATTTTACGATAATTTCCTGTTTTCGTTTTTATGGTTGCCATAAAATCTATCCGGTATATGGAATAGCCGATATTGCTATAATCCTGTTCGACTTTTTCTTTCGCTTTCGCTTTCGTCTGTTTAGTTTCATTCTTGTATGTAAATTCCTGCGGACGGACTTCTACCGAAACAACCTGTTTCCCAAGAATTGTACTGAGGAAAAATTTTGCTATCCGTTCGTTCTCCATCAGTCGCTTAAATACGGTGTCGTATATCGGATTAGCGATTATATAAGACTTCGGAACGGTATCATTTTGTTTTTGCGTATCCATAATTTTCATTTCATTTTAATGTTTTTTATCCGTTAAAATTATCTGCAAAGGTACTACAATTTTCGTTTTTAGAACGAAAATTGTAACATCACTACTGCGCTGTGTTCCGCAAGTCCCAAATCGTCCAAATCTCTTGCGTCCTGATTTTCATGTCCCCAACGTCCAAGATACTGGTACATTGCCTGCAATTTCAGGTTATATCCGAAGATATAATAATTCAATCCTACGGACGGCAAATTTAGTATTCCCTTTTCATCTAACGAATTTCTATCCATAAAATCGTATCTTATAGCCGGCTGTATTTTGTCTGTAACGAAATATCCGCCTTGAATATATCCTCCGACGAAGTTATAATCGGCAGATACTCTTTGACGTTTTGTGAGGGCGACATTCAGATAATACGCTTCGCCCGAGAGATACAGTCGGTTTTTGATGTACGAAAGTTCAAGTCCCAGCCGGAAATCGTTGGATGTTTGCCAATTGGCTTCGACGTTGTACGAAGTCGATAGCGCGACCAGAAATTTGTCGTTATTGAGGTCGTTAGTATTACCCTGATGCAGAGGCATCGGACCTTTCGGCATGAAAGCGAGGCGAGCGGCGTATAATAAAGAAGGTATGCCGAGGTCGTCGCTCAATGTCTTTTGCGCGGCGTTGACGTTTATCCCCGTTCCGTTGAAGACGCCGAGATTATACTCCCATTTGTTTTTCAGCAAACCATGAACCATGAAACCCAAATCAAACCCTGTCGAAAACGTTGGCGGAGCGGAATTTATGCTGCGATCAAGATATACCGAAGCAGTTAACGACGAGGGTAAAACAGGAAACAGCGTTTCGCCCAGCGTTACAAGATATGCCTGATTGTAAGGCGTTTTGAACTTTCCGACACGAAAACGCAATTCGTTTTTCATATTGATATCGAACCATGCCTGTTGCAGCATTGCGCCTCCCGATTTTGCAGCGTTCAGCGTGAAATTGAAAGTGAGTTTGTTGAATCGTCCCGACAATCCCAAAATAGCGTATGGAATTTCGAATCCGCTGTTGGCAACATTATCCTGGTCAGACAGTTCAAGCCCTTCGTCGTCATAATAGTTTAACTTAACCGCCGACTGTACAAGGGTATATGGCTTGAACATGAAATCGCCGACTTTCGTCTGGAAACTGAACCCTTTTTTGTCAATCATGGGAATGACGTCGCTTTGGATATATTTATCAATGTCCTGTTCCTGATTTTTAACCTGTTCCTGAGCGAAAACCTGCATGTATGCCAGACTTGCAATCAGTGTAAAAAAGTATTTTGTAATTGTTTTCATAAAATTTTATGCATTATTATTTTTGAATTATCATCTGAAAATTAAAGAGATTCGACAAATTTGATAAGAGCGTCCCTGTCGGCTTTCGACATTTGCTTAAAAATATCTTTTGACACGCCTCCTTCGCCGGAATGCCACATTATTGCTTCCAAAAGATTGCGCGCCCGTCCGTCGTGTAAAAAGTGTGTATGCTGATTTACTTTGCTTTGCAGACCGACGCCCCACAGCGGGGTCGTGCGCCATTCGCAACCCAGAGCAAGTCCCGAATTATAATGACTGTCAAGTTCGACGCCCATGTCGTGAAGCAGAAAATCGCTGTAAGGATGTATCGTTTGTCTTGATAACCAGGGCAAACGTGTTCCGTTGATAAGCGTGGGAGCATCCTGTCGGGTGTGCAGGGTCGGAAGATGACACAAATCGCATTTGGCTTTGTAGAAATTTGCCTCGCCCTGTTTCACTGTCGGGTCGTTTACGTTCCGCCGTGCAGGTACGCCAAGTGCATGAAGATAAAAATCAACGTGTTCCATATCTCTCGAAGATATTTGTATCCCGTAATGACTGTAACCCAGCATCTGCGATTGTCCTTCGCTGACTTCCAGCGGATAACGGTCGCTCGTTACTCCGAGATCTGACGAAAAACCGAGTTCGATAGTGAGGTCGGCGTGCTGGGCTTTGTTGCCCGTGATGCCGATGAAAGTCATGTTTCGTTCGGGGATGCTGTTCAGTCGTCCGGAGATTCCGTATTCGGGATAATTGTTTCGCCGCGCAACTTCCTGCAATTCGTCCAAATCGAGCGCCATCATCTGCCCTAAACCGACGTGTCGCAACGGAATACGTACGTCGATAATCAAATCTTCGGGCTTGATGTCGTCGGCATACCATTCGACGATTTCGTAATGAGGCGTCATCAACGAATATTCTTCGCCATCGTGAAAACGAAATGTTTCTTCGGTGTATGAGAATTTCAGTTTGCCTTCGGGAACAACTCCGTAAATAGCCTGGTCATGCACGACACGTCCGTAGTTGCGGAAAAACGAACCGTCCTTTTTTGTAATATACACTAACTGAGCAGAAAATCCTCCGGAGCCTGTTCCTCCCTGCGAAAAAAGCGTCGGCAAAGTCCTGCCTGCGTTAGTGTGACAACTTCCGCAGGACGAACCGGCATATAAGGGTCCTTTTCCACCAATCAGCGGGTCTTCGCCGCTTGTTCGAGGGCGGTCGTAGAGGGCGTCGCCACGATAGAAACGGGTCAGCAATTCGTTTGTAACCCATTTTGCAGGAGAATCATAAGCAGTCATTCCCGACTCGAAAACTGTTGATGTTCCGGCAGATAAGGTCGCCGGATCAGCTACATTCCCGTATTTGTCGAGGATTTCGTCATATTCTTTCGTACATGCAACAAATGCCATGACAAACAGAATCATCATGACATTCATTATTTGATATTTCTTAACTTTCATTAATCTTATAAATCGTTTAAATAAATAGTTATCAACAAAATAAATCATTAATACTAATCTGTTTCAGAG
>JAISXV010000213.1 GCA_031270335.1 Prevotellaceae bacterium
TGAAATTTTCTGTGGCTGATTTCTGAGTATTTCTGCCTCAACCCTGTCAATCAGCGGCGTAATGTCGTGTTTATGTGTGTGCCTTATTTCACACTCCCAGACCGTTACTATATTCCAACCCAACGCCGTAAGTTTTTCGGCATTTACTTTATCTCTTTCGGCGTTTGATGTTATTTTATCAACCCAGAATTTTGTATTTGTTTTCGGCGTGTAGGCGTATTTGCAGTTCTCGTGCTTGTGCCAGAAACAGCCGTGCAGGAATATAACCGTTTTGTATTTTAGCAAGACAATATCGGGCTTTCCGGGCAGGTTTGGAACATTCACACGATACCGAAAGCCCCTTGCAAAAAGGGCTTTGCGCAATGTCAATTCTGGTTTTGTATTCTTCGACCGAATTTTTGACATACATTCCGACCGCTTATTTTTGTTCCAAATATCCATTTAATAATGTTTTGCGATGCAAAATTACTAAAAAAGAACGGTATAAACATTATCTATTGTGTCTCCGCACAAAACAACGCAGGTAAAGCGGTCTTCCTCATTCACTTATGCAGAAAAAAAAACATACTTGCAAGGGTAAAACAAGCGGCTCAAAAAAAATCTCCACACCTCGCTACGCTTCGGGCAGTATTTTTTT
Organism: Prevotellaceae bacterium; assembly: GCA_031270335.1. Taxonomy (GTDB): domain Bacteria; phylum Bacteroidota; class Bacteroidia; order Bacteroidales; family UBA932; genus JAIRLF01. Next base: position 638 of record JAISXV010000213.1, read on the forward strand.
TGCCGCCCTTGCCAAGTACCGCTGCCACACTCCGCTGTTGCGTTCCAACCCACTCCGCTACGCTCTGTTAGGTACATTTTGGTGCATTTGAATTGAAATGCACCAAAATAAATCCAAATAAATGGAAAAAATCGGCATTAATCATTTTTTTATTAATTTTGCGCCCTGAAATTATTTAGCATATAAGCTAAACAATAAGGTAAATTATGACAAAAGAGATTTCTACGAAATACGATCCTTCCGAGATCGAAGGTAAATGGTATGAATACTGGACAAAACAGGGGCTTTTCCATTCGGAACCTGACGAACGTGAACCATATACAATTGTGATCCCTCCGCCAAACGTCACCGGAGTGCTGCACATGGGACACATGCTCAATAATACTATTCAGGATATTCTCATCCGGCGGGCGAGGATGATGGGCAAAAACGCCTGTTGGGTGCCGGGAACCGACCATGCTTCGATAGCTACCGAAGCGAAAGTCGTCGCCAAACTTGCGTCGGAAGGCGTTAATAAAAACGACATTACTCGTGAACAGTTTATCGAACACGCATGGGAATGGACGCGCAAACACGGCGGTATAATTCTCGAACAACTCAAAAAACTCGGCGCTTCGTGCGACTGGGAACGGACTTGTTTCACTATGGACGAAAAACGTTCGGAAAGCGTAATCAAAGTATTCGCTGATCTTTACGATAAAAAACTGATATATCGTGGTATCCGCATGGTAAACTGGGACCCGAAAGCCAAAACCGCATTGTCCGACGAGGAGGTTATCCATCGCGAAGAACATGGAAAACTATATTATATAAGGTATAAACTAAGTCCGGAAACTCTTTTCGAGGAAGAGGGCAGTCCGGAATGGGCTGTTATCGCAACCACGCGTCCGGAAACGATTTTCGGAGATATTGCGGTGTGCATCAATCCTAACAACCCTAAAACAGCAAAGTTTAAAGGAAAAAAACTTATTGTGCCGATTGTGAATCGTGAAGTTCCCGTTATCGAAGACGAATACGTTGATATGGAATTTGGTACGGGTTTTCTCAAAGTTACTCCGGCGCATGATATAAACGACTATGTGATTGGCGAAAAATTCAATCTCGAAGTCATCGACGTTTTCAACGACGACGGCACTCTCAATGCTCACGGACTTCAGTACGAGGGCATGGATCGTTTTGATGTCAAGGAGAAAATCGAATCGGATCTTGACAAACTTGGACTGCTCGAAAAGGTTGAAAGTTACACCAACAAAGTCGGATATTCCGAACGAACAAACGTGGCTGTCGAGCCAAAACTTTCGATGCAGTGGTTTCTGAAAATGGACGAACTCGCAAAACCCGCTATCGAAGCCGTCGCCGACGATACAATAAAGTTCTATCCGCCAAAATTCAAAAACATGTACCGTCACTGGATGGAGAACATAAAAGACTGGTGTATAAGTCGTCAACTGTGGTGGGGACACCGTATTCCGGCTTATTATCTTCCCTCCGGAGGATACGTTGTCGCCGAAACAGCGGAGAAAGCGTTGATTAAAGCCCGTGAACTCAGCGGAAACAGCGAATTGCAGATTGCAGATTTGCGGCAAGACGAGGATTGTTTAGACACATGGTTTTCGTCGTGGTTGTGGCCCATTTCCGTTTTCGACGGTATAAATCAGCCGGATAATAAAGATATCAACTATTATTATCCAAGCAACGACCTTGTTACGGCTCCCGAAATTATCTTTTTCTGGGTTGCGCGCATGATTATTTCCGGTTACGAATATCGTCAGGCGCCATGTTTCCGGAATGTGTATTTCACGGGAATAGTGCGCGACAAAATCGGTCGTAAAATGTCGAAATCTTTGGGCAATTCGCCCGATCCGATACATCTGATCGAAAAATATGGAGCCGATGGCGTGCGGATGGGAATGTTGCTCACCTCGCCCGCCGGAAATGATTTGCCTTTTGATGAAGCGCTTTGTGAACAGGGACGGAATTTTAATAATAAGATATGGAACTCGTTCAGGTTGATTAAGAACCTTTCCCCCAGCAACCTCTCCCCCACTCCACCCACTCCACAGAGAAGGGAAACAGTACCCGAATCTTCGGAAATCGCTGTGAAATGGTTTGCTTCGGTGTTGGGGAAAACCATAGCGGAAGTCGGAGATTTGTTCGACAAATACAGGTTGTCGGAGGCGTTGATGCTTGTTTACAAACTGTTCTGGGACGAATTTTCGTCGTGGTTTCTCGAAATCATCAAACCGGCGTATCAACAGGATATTGACAGCGTTACGATTGCCAAAACCAAAGAATATTTCGGAACGCTACTGAAACTGCTGCATCCGTTCATGCCTTTCATTACCGAAGAGGTGTGGCAACGACTTGAATATAACGTCGAAAATCCGGACGACGTGACTGAAAGCATTATGATTGCGAAAATTCCCAAACCGGAAAATATCGACGAAAATCTCATCGCATCGTTCAACACGGTGAAGGAAATCGTTGCGAATGTGCGTACTGTCCGTTTGCAGAAAAATATCCCGAACAAAGAAAGTATTGTTTTGGAAGTGATTGGCGAACACGATAACGGGTTCGATCCGGTCATTCGTAAGATGGGCAATGTCTCCGAAATCAGGAATGTGGTCGAAAAATCTGCTGTTTCGGTATCGTTTCTTGTCGGCACGACGGAGTATTCTGTTCCCGTCGAAGGAAATATCGACGTCGAAGCGGAACTCGCCAAACTTAACGACGAACTTCGTTATCTCGAAGGGTTTCTGGCTTCCGTCAACAAAAAACTGTTGAACGAAAAATTCGTGGCAAACGCTAAACCCGAAATCGTGGCAAACGAACGTAAAAAACTGTCGGATACGGAATCAAAAATAAATACCCTCAGAGAACAAATTGCACGACTGAAATAAATATTATCCGGCTGTCTCAAAATAACGCATAAAACTGTAGCGCTACATGATTTACGTCGGGACTGCCGACAGTTGTCCGATACGAATAATTCAGTTTAAAATGAAAGTTTTTGACCGGAAAATAGTTGACGCCAACGACATAGTTCGTTTGCCAAGTTTCTTTTGTCGAAATATCTCTTCGGAAATGGTCGTATTTCAACAAAGTCTGGAGTTTGGGATGAACGAAATATCCCGCCACAACGTAATAGCCGTCGCTGTCGAGGTCCCCGGTTTTCCCGCAAATATATTCGCTCCTGACAAGCAGTTTGTTATTGACGTATCTTGCGCCGCCGCCCGTACGGACACGCTGAATATTTTCGCCCTGCCGTCCTGTCGAACCGTTGTAGTGCGATACCGATAAAGTAATCTCTTTCAATGGATAAATAAAAAACGTGCCTGTAAAATCCTTCGATTTATTATCATCCGATACATTTATCCCGTTTCCGTTGAAAAGCCCCATAGAATACCCGAACATATTGTAATTTCCTGTGCGTAAAAATTTTCCATAAAAATTTATTCCTATATCCCGTCCGTTTGCCACAATTCCCGACACATCGTCGTACCCGCTTAACGCAGTTATAATCATAGAATTTTCAATCATTTCAAAAGCATGCGTGCTATATGGGTTTTCGAGTGAAAATGGAATCTTGAATTCTCCTGCTTTGATATTAAAGACGTCTGTTGGATGCCAATTGAAAAAAGCATCCAGTATTCTCGGATTCTTCGCAAAGTCGGCTTGAATGCAATAGTCAATCAAAGGAGAAATCTCGCCTTTGAAACTGATTCTTGCACGCCGGATATCAAAACTGTTTAAGCCTTCGCCTTCATCACTGTATTGATAACGCACATTTAAAAGTCCTGATATCTTGTTAGTCAAATGTGTAACGAGATTTTCGGTTTTTCCGGCTTTGTCCTGCGCCCCTGCTTCCGAAAAGGTTAAGAAAAAGAATATCAGCAAATAAAAACAATATAAATATTTCACAATCGTTCTGCTATTTTATAATAAGGTAATATTTTATTCTTTTTCGGGTCGAAAATGCGCTTTATTTCCACATCAAGAGGTCGAATCCAGTTCAAATCGTCTCTGTACAGCCTTGCCTGTATGTCGTAAAATTCGACTTCCAATTTTTTGTCTGTGACCTTAATAATACTGTAATTCATTCAAAAATAATTTATAACACAAGGTGCAAAAGTATAAAAAAGATACGACATGAAAATATTTTTCAAAAAAATTTGCAGATTCAAAAAAAAGCCTTACCTTTGTGCCCGAATTTGTCCGGTGCGGTAGTTCAGCCTGGTTAGAATACATGCCTGTCACGCATGGGGTCGCGGGTTCGAGTCCCGTCCGCACCGCAAAATTGTAAAGAACACTTGATAATTTGTCGAGTGTTTTTTTTTATTTCCGCTGTTAATGAACAAAAAATGAAAGTTTCACTAATTAAACAGTTGTGTAGTAAACATATTCACTACTGTTGATTGCAGGAATAGCATTGCGGCTTCACCGTGGTCTTTATTGGCGGCGGCGGGAATGATTTCCTGTCTGACGGGCGCGTTTTTGCTTTTCATTTTGTCGTATGTATTGATTGTGTTGCTGACATATACCCACGAATCCGCTTCGCTGTGGAACAGAATCAGACTGTCGGAAGGAACAAATCCGGTGAGGGAATTTTCTTTCAGTATTTTACTGAACTCCGCATCTTTATCGTTAAGTATCACGTCGATAAATTCCTCTTGAAACAGACTTTGAGGATTGAGGCTGATTGGATATTTTGCAAGGTAGCCTAACGAATAATTGTTGTTTTTCAGAATTTCGTTATCGGCTTCCGAGAATATTTGTTCGTATGCTTTTGTATAGCCCGAATACTCAATATATGTAGATAAAACCCACAAATACGAAGAAATGCTGTTTTCGGGCAAATCATCATTTTGCAGCAACACTTCTTTCACAAAATTTTCGATATCGTAAGGACCTGCTCCGGCATACGTTTTGATAATATTTATGTCGTGCGCCGTTTCCTGAATCTTTTTATGCAGAGCCACAGATGCATAACCGCCTTCAGAATAACCCATAATGACAACATTTTTGTTTGCCGGCGTTGCTTCGGGCGTTATTTTCGTGTAATCGATATAGGCTCTGATGAGGTCGAGCGATGTTTGCCCCAAAGTTTCGGCGTGAATATACGGATGCATTGTTGATGAACTTATTCCATGACCAATATAGTCGGGAATAAGTATCACGCACTTGAATATTGATGCGAAAATGTAACAAAGTCCGATATCCATATAATAGTTTGATGTATTGCAAAACGATGGCGCTTCGTCCTTGTGCATAGTTCCGTGATTATACACAATGACAGGCGTTTGCTCCAAAACATCTGTTGGAATCACAAACAGTCCCGATACTTTTATATTATTATTGTTCAATTTGGTATTATATTCGACTTTATAGAGGCTGATGCCTGTCTGCACGAGCGGTTTGAAACTTGCATAATCCGTCATCATTGATTTCAACTGTTCGACATTCAATGAGCCTGCGAACGCTACATTAGTTAAAGTTTCGATAAATTCCGATTCGTCTTTTTCTTTTTTACAAGCTGTAAATACGACTAAAACAGCGACTATCAATAAATATTTTTTCATAATACTGTATCTGAAATAATTTGCAATATTACAAAAAGTATTACTTTTGCAAAAAAAATACAGTTATGGATATATTATTACTGCAAACGGATATAGAATGGCAATCGCCTGATAAAAACAGGAAACATATTGAGGATATTGTTGATTCTTCGCCTTTGGCAGACATTATTATTCTTCCCGAAATGTTTACGACAGGCTTTTGTACGTTGCCTGTCGATGTTGCCGAAAAAGCAGATACCGACACACTTGCGTGGATGCAGCATCTTGCAGGAGCGAAAAAAGCGGCGATTGCGGGCAGCATTGTCGTCGAAGAAAACGGCAAATATTACAACCGGTTCTATTTTGTCAAACCCTGTGGCAACTATTCTGTTTACAATAAACGTCATCTGTTTTCGTTTGCCGGCGAAGACAGGGAATATACGGCGGGCGACGAACGTGTAATCGTCGAATATTGCGGTTGCAGGATACTGTTGCAAGTCTGTTATGATATCCGTTTTCCTGTTTTTTCGCGTAACAGGGACGATTATGACATGATTATCTACGTTGCCAACTGGCCTGTTCAACGCATCGGCGCATGGACGGCGCTGTTGCCGGCGCGGGCGATAGAAAACCAGTGTTATGTAGCCGGAGTGAACCGTACAGGCTCCGATCCTGTCGCAAAATATAGCGGCGGAACGGTTTTAATTGACTTTTTTGGAAGACCGGCGGTTTCAGCCGGATTCGACAGGGAAGAAGCTGTTTTGGGAACAGTAAATATCCAGTCAATCAAGAATTTTCGCAAAAAATTCCCTGCGATTGACGACGCCGATCAATTCACCTTAGAATATCATTAAATCATAAAAAAACATAAATAATGTTAAAAGATTTGTTTCAAATGATTAAAAATACTTATCTTTGCACGATTTTTGCGGATAACAAAAGAGTATAAAATATAAAATTTAAGATTGATATGAATAAAATGATTAAAACATTAGGGAGTTTGGCAATTTTGCTGTTTGTTTTCAGCGCCAATGCTCAAAAACTGGAATTTGACGAACTTGTTCATGATTTCGGTACTATTAAGGAAGAGCTGGGTTCGGTTACTCATGCCTTTAAATTTACTAATACCGGCGATAAGCCTTTGGTAATTGCCAGAGTTCAGGCTTCGTGCGGGTGTACTACTCCGGGATGGACTAAAGAACCGGTGAAACCAGGCGAAACAGGCGAGGTGTTAGCTACATACAGAACATCTGCAGGTCCGTTCGACAAGACTTTGACCGTGACAGCTACAGGATTGCCAAATGTCGTTCTGCACATTAAAGGCAATGTTACTAAAAAACCGGAAGATTTGAAGACTACTTATCCTCAAACTTTCGGCGATTTAAGGGCGAAAAACAAAAGAGATTTTTCGTTTCCGCAGATTTCTTCGAAACAGACCACTACTACGCAAACTGTCGAAGTAGCTAATGCCGGCGAAGAAGTTGTGAATGTTACTTTCGAAAATGTTCCCGAATACATTACTGTTAATGCTGTTCCGGCGTCGTTGAACCCGAGGCAAAAGGGACAAATAACAGTGAGTGTGAATGGCGAAAAACGCAAAAAATTCGGATACAGCAAAGATCAAATCACTGTCAAGGCGGGAAATGCTAACGAAGTTTTTAACGTTACAAGCATCGTTGCCGAAAAAATCGAAAAGTCTGATACATTAAAATTTCCGGTAATCTCAATCACTCAACCGGTTATAGACTTGGGAAAATTGACCGAAAACAAAGCGTCGGGAGCAATAGAAATTAAGAATCTTGGAAATGCTGACCTCCTGATTAAGTCATTCTCAACCGACAACAAGACTTTTACCGCAATTTTGAAAAAAGAATTGAAAATCAAAGCAGGTAAAACAGGCACGATTAAACTGTCGGCGTCGAATCTTCAGAAAGGAAGCAACACGACTCAGATATATTTCAGTACTAATGATCCTTTGAAATCGCTGGTGAGCGTCACCGTTAAAGCCGAACTGGAATAGTATTGCATGTATATATTGAACATATAAAAAACGGAACCCGTCTGTTATGTACAGGCGGGTTTATTTATTCCAAATGTTACCATAACCGGATAATGCGACAATTTGAAATGCACCTGATCCCAACGTTTTTTTTGACTTCATCACTTTTCTGCGCCATTACATAGCGCATATTGTAAATCAACGAGTTACAGATAAAAAAGGGTGACTTAGGGTGACGCAAGCGCAACAATGTGTACTTTTGCACTATGTTTGTACGTAAAAAAAGGAATCGTTAGGGTACTGTCAGCGTGGTTATTGTGAGCAAAGCGCATGGTAAATTTACAGAAGTAAAGAAATTCGGAGTTGCTAATTTCTGAGTTGGGTGACGCATTGATGAAGTCAGGGCAACAGGATTCTTTTCTATGCCTTTTGCCCGTTTATATCTCTCTCTTCTCCATCGAAACGATATTATTCACTATTCCGCTTAGCAGTCTTTTCCGCGCTTCGATACTTGTCCATGCAATATGTGGCGTAAGAATCAGTCTGTCGGGATATTTGATGTTGAAAAGAGGATTATTTTCCGGTAACGGCTCTTTTGAGAAGACGTCCAAAGCAGCGCCTGCGATGGTTCCGGAATTGAGCGCTTCGACAAGCTCGGCTTCGTTGACAATGTGACCTCTGCCGGTATTTATCAACAAGGCGGAAGGTTTCATGAGTTTCAATTTTTCGGCATTAATCAAGTTACGGGTTTTGTCGTTTAAAGGCGCATGAATAAAGATGATATCCGATGTTTTCAACAATTCGTCGAGTTCCAGACGTGTGTATGGAGCGCTGTTGTTGTTGCCCGAAGTCGAATAATAAACGATGTTTGCGCCGAAAGTTATGCCGACGGCGGCAGACTGTTTCCCGATAGTTCCCATTCCGATTATCCCGATCTGTTTGCCTGCCAGTTCAGCGAATGTGTACGTGTAATTGGTAAACAGCGACGACCGGGAATATTCGCCCGACTTGACATAACTGTCGAACCACGAAATATGCATCATCAGTGAAAACAGAATCCCGTAGCTCAGTTGCACTACGCTATCGGTAGAATAGCCGGCGACATTTTTCACTGAAATACCGGCTTTTGCGGCGGCTTCGAGATCGATATTGTTCATGCCGGTTGCCGCGACACAGATAAGTCGCAGATTCGGACAGGCTTCGATAATCTGCGCTGTGATTCTGGTTTTGTTTGTAATTACTATATCAGCGTCTTTCAGTCGATGCTGCACATTGTCGGGAGATGTGTTATCGTATTTAACGAAATTCCCCAATCGTTCGAGTTCCTCGAAACTGATGTCATTGCCAATTGTTTCGGCGTCTAAAAATACTATATTCATATTCTATACAATTTTAGATTTACGATTTTAGATTGTTGCTTACGCCTGAAGTAGTACCTCTCGGCTTCCGAAGTAGTACCTCTTGGCCTCCGAAGTAGTACCTCTTGGTCTCCGAAGTAGTACCTCTCGGCTTTCGAAGTAGTACCTCAACAATTTTTGCAAATCTACAATCGTAAATCAAAAATCGTAAATCGTAAATCAAAAATCAAAAATTTTATGTCCCATTTTGCGGACTTTTGTTTCCAAATAAAACCTGTTGTATTCGTTTGCCGGAATCACTATAGGCACATTTTCGACAACAGTAAGTCCGTATCCTTCAAGTCCGCAACGTTTCAGCGGGTTATTTGTTATCAGCCGCATCTTTGTAACGTTGATTTCCCTCAAGATACTTGCGCCGACGCCGTAATCCCGTTCGTCGGCTTTAAATCCCAGAGCAAGATTCGCTTCGACCGTGTCCTTGCCCTCCTCCTGCAATTTGTAAGCGTGGATTTTGTTGAACAATCCTATCCCTCGCCCTTCCTGACTGAGATATACGACCACTCCTTTGCCCTCATGTTCAATCATTCGCATTGCTTCGTGCAGTTGCGGACCGCAGTCGCAACGACACGAGCCGAAAATGTCGCCCGTCATGCACGACGAATGTACACGTACAAGCACCGGTTCGCCGGCTTCCCATTCGCCTTTTATCAGGGCAATATGTTCGATCCCGCCATGTAACTGCTTGAAAACTATCAGTTCGAAGTCGCCAAATTCTGTAGGCATCTTCACCTTTGCGCCGCGCTCCACGATGCTTTCGGTGCGTAGACGATAGGCGATAAGGTCTTTTATTGCAATGATTTTGATGCCGAATCTCTTCGATATTTCGAATAATTGCGGGAGTCGCGCCATTGTTCCGTCTTCGTTGAGGATTTCGACTAATGCGCCACCCGGTTTCATTCCCGCCATTCTCGTCAAATCGACAACGGCTTCGGTGTGTCCGGCACGCCGTAAAACTCCTCGTTCTCTTGCTTTTAGCGGGAAAATATGCCCCGGACGTCCCAAATCTTCGGATTTGGTGTTTGAATTGACTAAGGCCTGTATTGTTTTAGCGCGGTCGCTTGCCGATATTCCTGTTGTACAGCCATGTCCGAGCAAATCGACTGCAACGGTGAACGGCGTTTGATGCATAGCCGTATTTTCGCCGACCATCATTTCGAGCCCGAGTTCTTCGCAGCGCGATTCGGGAAGAGGAGCGCAAAGCAAGCCCCGTCCATGAGTAATCATGAAATTCACTGTCGCAGGATTGATTTTTTCGGCCGCAACGATGAAATCGCCTTCATTCTCACGGTCTTCGTCATCGACCACTATTATGATTTTACCCTGCCGGATATCTTCCAGCGCCTCGTCTATAGTATTAAGATTTATATCTGTCATTGAAATATTTATTTACCTCATTATTAATATCCGTTATGTTTTTAAGGATATATTCTAATTTTTTGAACTTTCGTATTTTCATTATAATAAAAATCAGGGTATAAGGCGCTTTCAGGAAGACGTTCGGGTTCACAAGGAATTGCGGGAAAGTAAATTCCGAAAGATCCAGTACCGGAAATTTCTTTGCAAGAGTCCTGAAATTTTCGTCATCGTCTATTGCCGCATAAAAACTTAAAAGATAATCGTACAGCGATTTTATTTCCAGCAAATCACTGTTATCGTTCATTCTTAGCATTACAGTCCGGCTTTTGAAAGTTTTGTCGAGTTTATGCGAATCAAGATATTCGGCGATAAGCGATTCCAGACGTTTTGCGTTATCGTTGCAGGTTTGAACAGCCTCGCCGATCTGCTCTTTCGGCAAGATATCAATTTTGTCGAAATCAATAGGATTGATCAGCTGTTTAGCCCAGCCAAACAAGATGTTAAAGAAACGTTTGTATATGTCGGGATTGAATATCTGCGAATCGGTATTAGCCTTGTAAGTAAGGAAAACGGCAATGACAGCAAGTACAAACGAAGGAAACCATGCTCCGAAAACGGGCGTCCAGTCACTGTTGCGCACCATTTTGGCGCATACGGTATCTATCACCCAGTAAACGACAAAGAAAAAAATGGAAATCACAACAGGTAAACCCAGTCCTCCTTTCCTGATTATCGCCCCAAGCGGAGCGCCAATAAAGAAAAAGATGATGCAGGTAAATGCCAGAGTAAATTTCCGGTTACGTTCGTAGTCAATATTTTTCAGATTTTTGGTTTCTATCTGAATCAGCCGTAATTCGTTATCCCAATACCCCGTTATTCGTAAAAGATTAGATTCGGCCTGATTAAGATAATTCATTTTCTGTAAGGCTGTCGAACTGTCGTATATTGAATCAACATTGTACGACAGATCTTTGATTCTTTGTCGTGCCGTATCCTTTTTTATTGAAAACTTGAACGCACTGTACGAATTTAACTGCTCTTCATCGAATTTGTTGACGATATTTTTGATTTTGACGCTTACGGAATCAGAATCCTTATTCAGTTTCGACATGCTTTTTGCGGCAGGCTGTTCTTTATAAAATGCTTCAAACGATTGCGCTTCTTCTTCGCCCATGTCGATAGCAACGGTTTGTTCTTTGAAATATCGCTTGTGGAAAGGATAAGTTGTCTTGTTTAAACGGTTTGTTTTGGTCAATTCTTCGGAATAGCTTACTCCATTGATAAGTTTAAGCTGTATGTATCTCGCGTCCTGAGTTTGTTTGATATATCCTGTGTCGGCAATCGTTACGGAATAATTTCCTTCACCGTGCGTGTGGTCGTAAATCATGACGCCTGTCAAAGCTCCGGTAACCGGATCCTTATGGCTTACTCTTATGCTGAACCGTTCGATGCCCGCGTAAAAAATGTCTTCGGGAATACTGAGCTCCGGACTTTTCCTCTTTATCTCCATGAGCAAACTCCTTGCTTTCAAAAAAGAATACGGCACAAATTCGCTCGAAAGGATAAAACTGCTCACAGCAACCGCAATAACAGTGAAATAAAGAGAATACAGGATTCTGCTTAAAGATATTCCCGACGATTTCATTGCCAGCAACTCATTATTTTCGCCCAGATTACCCAGCGTCATCAGCGAGGCAAGAAGCGTGGACAACGGCAAATAAGCAGGAATATTGGCAAGCGCAACCCATCCGAGAATTTCGAGTATAGTGTTCCATGTTAATCCTTTACCTACCAGTTCATCTATCTGCAACCACACAAACTGCATAACAAAAATGAACACTACTATTATCAATGTCAGGAACATTGGGCCTACATACGACAAAAATATATATCTATATAAAGTTTTCAATTCTAATCATTTTTACAGGGTGCAAAATTATACATTTTTTTTGATATACATAGATATATTTGAGGCTAAATCTTTTTTGGGGGGCGCTATTATATCGCACAAAGCCACACTCCCTGCTTGAAAGGCAGGATTACTTATTTATTCCTAAGAAGACGCTCCAATTCTGCAATTCTTTTATCTTTTTCTTCGATAGTTTTCTTATCTTCTTCGACAATTTTATATAGATCTTCGATCTTTTTCTTATCTTCACCGTGCCGGAGGTTAAAAATACGTAAAGCCTCTTCTTCGTCTTCTATTTCTTTACGTTTTTGGGGATCGGCTCCCATTTCGTAAAGAATATCAGTGATAAGTTCAATATTTTCTTCATCCGGTTGATAGTAATATTCTTTCCTTGCTTCCGAATGTTCAACGATAAAATGTTTCTGTTCAAAGATGCTGAGTAATTTATCAAGGTTTGTAATATAACGTACATCTTTTATCCTTCCTGCCTGAATGATATAACAGTCATGAATAACGTTTTCTACAAAATCCGACTTTTCCTCAATTGGCTTGTTCTCTATCAGGTCGATGTATTTATCGCATACGGCTTTGAAGCAGGGACT
>JAISXV010000244.1 GCA_031270335.1 Prevotellaceae bacterium
AAAATTTGCCCTTTGCCGAAACGGTACGGCTTATTGTCGAAATGCAATTCGATTTTGCCAGACAGAATCCGAGGCTACCGTATTTCATATTGAGCGAAGTACTGTCTAACAAAGAAAATCTGGCATTAGTCATTGATGTGTTGTATCCTAAACTTTCGGGTATTTTCGGTAAAATCGAAAAAATCCTGTCGGACGAAATCGCAAAAGGCGTTATCCGACCCGTCACAATAAGAGATTTTATGATGAATCTGTTGTCGCTCAATATTTCCACCTTTATCGCCTTGCCCATTTTACAGAAAATATTCCCGGTAGAAAACGACAAAATCATGAACAAAATCCTCGACGAACGACGGGAAAGTAATGTCCAATTCATTTTGAACGCATTGAAACCATAAATAACAAGAATAGCGATATGAAGAAAATGAAAAGAAATATAATCGTCTTAATTACTGCGCTTTGCGTTTGTTCTTCGGGTTTTGCACAATTGACAGTCGAAGAATGTTATGCAAAGGCGAGGGCTAACTATCCGCTTATCAATCAGTATGGTTTGATTGAGCGGGCAAGAGATTTCAATTTGTCAAACGCGGGAAAGGCACATTTGCCGCAGGTGCAGTTGTCGGCAAAGGCGAGTTATCAGTCGGAAGTGACTGAGATTCCGCTCGATTTTTCGCAGTTGGGAATACCGGGCGTGAGCGTGCCTCGAATGAGCAAAGACCAGTACGGCGCAACTGTCGATGTGAGCCAGACGGTCTGGGACGGAGGCGCTGTCAGGGCAAAACAGGAAAGTATCAGAACGAAGTCGGACGTCGAGCAGAAAGAGTTGGATGTCAGTCTGTATGCTATTAATGAGCGAATCAATCAACTGTTTTTCGGGATTTTGCTGTGCGAGGCCCTGATTGAGCAAAACCGGCTGTTTCAGGATGAGTTACATCGAAATCACGAACAAATTTCTTCTTATATCCGTAACGGCGTCGCCAATCAAGCCGATTTGGATGCTGTGAAAGTCGAACAGTTGAAAGCAAAACAGGCTCTGACACAGATTATTCATAACCGGAAAGCGTTTCTGGAAATGCTGTCGGCGTTTATCGGCGAAAAATTAGACGAAAACATCGTTCTGCAAAAACCCGAAACAGGATTGTCGCAGTTTTCGGAAATACGGCGTCCGGAACTTGAACTGTTTGACAATCAGTTTAAGACCTTAGACGCCGCTAAAAACGAAATCAACGCAAGCCTGATGCCGAAATTCGGCTTGTTCCTGACCGGCGGCTACGGAAAACCCGGACTTAACATGCTGGAAAACAAGTTTTCGGCATATTACATCGGTGGTGTCAGGCTGTCGTGGAATATCGGGAGTTTTTATACGAAAAAAAACAGTCTGAACTTGATAGAATCTAATCGCAATGCCGTTAAGATTCAGCGTGAGACATTCATTTTCAATACGATGTTGAGCAAAACAGGCAAGGAAAGCGAAATCGCCAAATATCGCGAACTTCTGCAATCGGACGACGAAATCATTGCGTTGCGAAATTCCGTAAAACGTTCGGCGGAAGCCAAACTCGCCGGCGGGACGCTCAATGCAAGCGATCTGATGCGCGAAGTTATCGCCGAACAGCTTGCTAAACAGGACAAAATCGTTCACGAACTCGAATTATCGCAGGCTATTTACAATTTGAAATTTATCACCAATAATTAAAAGTATATGAAAGCAAGTAATTTTTTTCTTATCGCATTGGCAGTTACCCTGTTATCTGCATGTAAAAATAAAAATAACGAATACGATGCATCCGGAATTTTCGAAACGACGGAGATAATCGTGTCGGCAAAAGGAACAGGCGAAATCATACATTTCGATGTGTCGGAAGGTCAGGACGTGGAGGCGCAAACGCCACTCGGACTGATTGATACCACGCAACTTTATCTGAAAAAGATGCAGTTGCAGGCGAGTATCCGTGCCATGAGCAGTCGCCGGGTTGATGTTTCGCTCCAGATTGCCGCCCTGCAACAGCAAATCGAAACGCAACGTCGTGAACAGAAACGTTTTGAGACGCTTGTCAAACAGAACGTTGCCAACCAGAAACAGTTGGACGATATTAACGCACAGATTGTTACTTTCGAAAAACAACTGTCGGCGCAGACCGAAACGCTAAACAACAGCAACAACAGTCTGAGCAGCGAACGGGAATCGCTTGTCATTCAGATTGCCCAGATTGACGATCAGATTAAGAACAGTATCATTAAAAGTCCCGTAAAGGGAACAATATTAGCGAAATACGCCGAAGCGGGCGAATCGACCGTACAGGGAAAAGCGATTTTCAAAGTCGGCAATCTGGAAAACATGTATTTGAGGGCGTATATCACAGCAGGTCAACTCACTGAGATTAAAATCGGACAGGAGGTAAAAGTGTATTCCGACGTCGGGGAATCCGGCAGGAAAGAACATTCGGGAACAGTCATCTGGATTTCGGACAAGGCGGAATTTACGCCGAAAACGATTCAGACCCGCGACGAACGCGCTAACCTCGTCTATGCCATTAAAGTAGCCGTAAAAAACGACGGATATATCAAAAAAGGAATGCACGGGGAGTTAAGGGTTAATATCTGATAGTTAACCCACATTGTGTCTTTCGCCATCTAATAATGTTAAATTTGAGTTAATAAAACCTCGTCGGCATCAACTCGACGGGTTGCCGTTTGCGTAATTGGCTGAGCAATAGGTGCAACGCCCGAAACGCTCCTGCCGCAGGAGTTGCAAAATTTACTCCCTGCACTTATTGGATTTCCACAATTTGAACAATACTTATTCGTTATTACCCAAATAAGAGAACAAGTATCCAATTCCGCCTGCTACCAATGGACTCCACGAAACACCTGTGAGGTCATATTCGAAAAACATTCCGCAAAAATCAATTACAGCAAACCCCCAACAGATATAGGCAAGCACTATCAGAGACATATTTTTTTCTGTTTTTGCCTCTGTTTGAAAATTTTCCTGATTCTGCGTGTTGGTTTCTGCGTTTGCAGGTTGCGCCACATTTGTCTGTTCGGTAAGCGTTGTTCCGCAATGCGAACAAAATTTGCTGCCGTCTTCTATTTGTTTGCCACAATTTGTACAAAACATAATATTTTCCTCCTATTATCTTTAATATTGTTTGTAAAATGTAATATATCCTCCTTGTCCATTATCTTGGTCTGAAACAAGTCGGCTTCTTTCTTTTGTCAGATTCATGTTGCCCACTATAATATTGCCGTAGCGTGTGATTAAGTAACCAAGTTCATTACTGTCAGAATTGCTTCTTCCTCCCGCAAGCGAATTTGTTTCTCGGGTGATTTTCATTGTTACCTTTCCTGCGCCAACAAAATCTGTTGACTTAATTGGCTTAAAAATCAATGTCAATGTAGAGGTGTAAATTGTTGGTCCATATTGCCCTGCGCCTTGCTCTGCGTATGTTGCTTTAAAGGACTCCCCATTAATGAAATCATAGATTTCTTTGACCTTTGCCGGTATTTCTTCTTTCTCTGCCTGTTGCTCGTTAGTGCTGCTTGAATTGGATTTAGTGCTACCACCTCCTCCACAAGAAGAAAGTCCCACACCCAAGATTACTACTGAAACCAAACTTGATAAGTAAAATCTAATTCGATTCATTTCTATGATTTTTAAATGATTAGGGATGCGAAATAAACAAGCTATAACAGTTTTCCGGTGTCCCGTCAGGGACACAATGTTGGTAGAAAATGTGTGCCTCACACCCCCGCCCCCGTCCTGTCAGGGACGGAATACAGGTGTTTTTCAGCATATTCCATCCCTGCGGGACGGTACATCAGGGGGAGGATCTGTAGAGACGGTGCATGCACCGTCTCTACGGGACATGAAATCGAACCGTTACATGCTATTTATTTTGCGTGCCTTAATCAAAATTAGTTACAAGTTTAGCAAGAAATTGCATTCTGTGTTTTTTTGACAGAAAAGAAAGTCCGCCAAGCAGAAATAAAGCGCCAGATGATGGCATTTTCCATTCCAACTGAATTTTACCGTCAGTGTTAATGGTAATCGGGTCGGTTTCTGTGCCAGGTCCCATACCGCATTTGAAAACAAGAACACTTCCTTTTTCGACTTGGAAATCTTTTGTTTCGCCGTTGCTCAAAGAGCCGATTTCTCTGCCATTGTCGAGAACTTTGGCTGACATTAAAGCACCAGCGTAACCTTTTTTTCTATGCACAGTTACCTTGCACAGATTACCACCTGCGTTTCCGGCAGGCGCAGTTGCGGTAACTGTTGCACCGCAGTGTTTGCAAAATTGACTTTCGTCCGGAATTTGCTGTCCGCATTTTGAACAAAACATAATTTTTCCTCCTTTTGGTGAAAATTGTTAAACTATAAATTTTAATTTGACTGCAAAGATACTATAACTGCCTTCGGGTGCAGTACCCTTAAAATAAAACCTTGCAACAGGTGCAAGTTGAACACCGGGGCAAACACCCCCATAATAACCTGTCAATACTCCACCGACAGTCTGTTGTGGCATTAAAACATTTTCATACTTAACTCTTAAACCATGCCAAAGTGTGTTCATATTTGAAATATTAATTTTATTGCACTTTTTGAATTGCGGAAAATTTTCCCTGTTTATCAAGCAATCCCCAAACGCCATTTTTCTTGACTTTTGCCAGACCATCGGAAAAATTGTATGCGTTGTCATAAATACAGGGTATAATTTCTTTTCCTGTATTATTGATAAAACCATATTTCTCTTCGCTGTTCATAACAAGAATGAAGCCTTCGGAATATTTGCCCACATACTGATACGTGCAGGGGCTTATTTCTTTGCCTGTTTTGTCAATAAATACTGATTTGCCGTCTTTGATTACTTTGGCTATACCGCCGAAAAAATCCCCCCCGTTATCAAAAATGAACGGGATTACCTCTTTGCCTGATTTGTCGATATAGCCGTAAAAACAACCGGTTTCGTCGTCGCATTTTTTGACACAAGCCAATCCGTCAGAAAAATTATTTGCTTCTTCAAACTGACGGGGAATAGCTATTTTACCTGAATTATCATAATAACCGTATGGGGGGTCGTTATCATCGTCGCCTTGATCTTTTAAATATAAAGCAAGCATACCTTCTGAAAACTGAGGAGCAAAAACCTGTCCCTCGCCACCTTCGTAACAATATGCTATCGGTGGAATCACATATTTCCCCGTTTTGTCGATATATCCTATCCGTCCGTTTTCCCCGTAGACTGCGGCTATCCCGCTTTGAAAAGAGAATGAACAGTACGGGTCGTAAATGCAGGGTATTACCAACTTTCCCGTCCTGTCGATAAATCCCTGTTTGTCATCAACAGTTACTGCCGCCATTCCATCGGAAAAATTACCAACCCATTCGTAATTAAATGGAATCACAGTTTTGCCTGTCCTGTCAATACATCCCCATTTGTCACCTTTTTTTACGCTTGCCAGCCCCTCGCTAAAAACGCGGGCATAGTCATAAATGCAGGGAATGATTTCCTTTCCCGACTTGTCGATAAATCCGGCTCCGCTCTTTTGCAGAACGGAGCACAAGCCATCAACAAACTGACCAGCATAGTCGTATTTCGCCAATGTCTGCGCCAGTTTTTCCATGTCGAAGTTCATACTACTCTTGTTGTCTGCGGTCTGCCCGCAAACCATTCCGTTAAAGTTTAATAACAGAAAAATCCAAATTGATACTTTTTTTGTATTCATATATTTTACGTTTTATTAATTATTAATTATTCCAATTTATTTTACCGCCTTTTTCGATGCGGTTTCCTTCTTTGTCAATCAGTATCCACCGATAGATCATGGCGTAGTAGTATTTGTTTTCGCACATCAGAATAAAGTAATCGTTATTCGATACATAAGATATGTCTATTTTGTCTTCAAAAATGCAGGGGACAATTTCTTTTCCTGTCGTCAGGTCGATAATTCCCCTTTTACCGTTCTTTACAACTATTGCCCAATTCCCATCAAACCTGTCATGGGAGATATTATCATAAACAGATGGAACAATTTCTTTTCCTGTCAGGTCGATAATTCCCCATTTACCGTTCTTTACAACTGTTGCCCAATTCCCATCAAACCTTTCATGGTAGATATTATCATAAACAAATGGGACAATTTCTTTTCCGTTCTTGTCTATGAAGCCAAATTTACCATCTTTTGACAAGCAAAGCCCCCCTTCATCTAAATGCAACCGAATATTCTCATAGACACATGGGTGGACAACCTTTCCCTTTTTTTTATCTATAAAACCGTATTTGCCATCTTTTTCCACACGAGCTAACTTTTCTGAAAAATCCCAAACATCTTCATAATCACAGGGGACGACTTCTTTCCCCTTTTTATTGTCAATTAAGCCCCATTTTCCGTTCTTTTCTACCGGAGCCAGTCCGTCTGAAAAATCTTTTCCAAAGTCGTACATAAACGGAATTACCTCTTTGCCCGATTGGTCAATATATCCGTATTTTTTGTTTTTTTTAGCCCAAGCCAATCCTTCGTGAAAATTGCCTATCCCATCATAAACAAAAGGAATTACTTCATTGCCGTTTTTATCTATGCATCCGTATTTTTTATATTTGGTTAATGAAGCAAGCCCTTCCGAAAAATCACTAGAAAGAGAATATAAATATTTGCAGGGAATGACTTCAATTCCGGCTGTATCAACATATCCGATTTTACCATTTTTGCGTACCAAAATCCGTCCTTCCGATAATTTTCCAATATAATCGTAAACAATGGGGTTTAATTCCTT
This sequence comes from Prevotellaceae bacterium, assembly GCA_031270335.1. Lineage (GTDB taxonomy): Bacteria > Bacteroidota > Bacteroidia > Bacteroidales > UBA932 > JAIRLF01. Next base: position 6,773 of record JAISXV010000244.1, read on the forward strand.
TGTGGTTCTATCGAAAATTCGATCGTTGCCATAACCATCTTCTATTTTGACTAATCTGTCGGAAATAGTTATTAGAGTGTTAGAAAAGATAAAGGGCGTTAATTCTTTTCCTGTTTTGTCAATAAATCCATGCCTACTGCGTCCATCCTTTCCCGCTTTTGTAACAAAAGCAACGCCGTTGGAAAAAGGAGTTGTTCGACCATATTCATATTCCGGTTCAATAGAAGAATAAATGCAGGGAACAACTTCTTTTCCTGTTTTATCTACAACCCCCCATTTATATTTGCTTTTTTCTACCGCCGCCAGACCATCGGAAAAATCATTTACTTTTTCATAAATAAATGGAACGACCGTTTTCCCTGTTTGGTCGATAAAACCCCATCGACCATTTTCAGATATTGCTGCCAAACCCTCTGAAAACGGTCGGCTATGATAATACGACAATACGTACCAGTATGGAAGATTTTTTGCTTTCAGTTCCTGTACTATTGTCATTCGTTCCTTTTCAGCCTGTATTGTTTTTTCCCGTTTCGCTTGTTCTTCGCGGGCTTTCTTTGCCTCTTCTTCTTGCTTCTTTTGTTCCTCGCGTTCTTTTCTCAAACGTTCCTGCTGCGCTTGCCGTTCCTGTTCTGCCTGTTCGGCTATTTTTCTCTGTGCTTCTTCTTTCTTCTTACGTTCCAATGCGTGCGGTGTCCTTTCAAATTCGTCAAAATAGGTGTAATATCCCGCTGAAATTGCATTACTCGTTTCTTCTCCATAAGTACCGGAATATTCATTGTAATTGCTCCAGAAGTAGTTACGAAGGTACCTGTGTCCTAAAAAAAAGTACAAAGGGTTATTTACTTCATACACGTCCGACCACCAATGATCCCATGACTGTTCGGTTACCCCTGTTGATTCATCATATATCGATATTTTTGGGTTCCAATCATTTTCTGAATCATAATAACCATTGTCGAAATCTGCCGTTTCAGTAAAATGTATTCCTTCTTCATAATAGTCATGTATCCATTTTCCACGTTTGTTACCATCCACAAACTGTCCTGTAAAAAGTTCTGTATCCCTCTCAAATCTAAAAGAGCCGTGAGGTTTACCATCTTTAAATGGAAGTACATCAACTCTAATAATATTATCATCTTTTTTTTCGTTGGGGTCTTTAATAATAATGTAAGTGCGATTATCAGTTATCCAAGGTCTGTCATTGCGAAGCAATATACGCACAAAATCGCCATTGAGCAATCCGTCTTTGTAAGTAACTCTTACCTCCGTATCGTTTCGTGGTTTAAATCTCCACGCCCCATCTTTTATGCCCCTTTTATAGTTTCCTTCCATATAAGGCGATTTAAAATGTCCGTCAAGAATTCTTCCATTTTCGATTTCGATATACTCGTATTCAACCTCCGAGGAACACGAGTGTTTACACACAGCATGACCAAGATCTGCAACTCTACAAAATCCAATTGCAAATTCATAATTATACCCTCCTTTGTAAGTTTTGCGTTGCTGTGCAAAAAGTACAGTTGGAGCAAGTAACAAAACGCATAGCGTTGTAAAAATGATTTTTTTGTTCATTATGTGTTTATTTTTTAATAAGTTCATAATATTGCCCCATCCCTAATTGCATTTTGGAAAAAACAATATGCTTTCTATTGAAATCAGTACAGAGTTTTTGATAATATTTTATAGTATCTTCTTTTGTTTTAGCACCAAAAATTACTTCTTTCAATGCTTGGGGATTGAAAGAAACTTTTCTTTTGCGTGTTTTTGTGACATCATTATCATCTATTGAAACAAGCCCCTGTTTTACAATGCGAATTTCTTGTTCGTATTCCCAACAACAAGATTTAGGTTTAACCAGAATATCTGCCACATTTTTTCTCTGTTCTTCAACACAATGATTGTAATGTGGCAAGTTAGTTTGATAATGCACTGGAAGTGGAATAAAATTATCTCCCAGTCCTTTGCATAATTCAAACAAATCAAACTTCAAACAAATTCCTGTGTGCCTGTCAGCATAATGCGCCCACTGCAACATAATGTCATCTAATTTGGAAAAGCAACAAACGCCTAAATTACTCAACACTCTTTCCGTTGCTTCTTCAATTTTATTCTGCAACCCATTCGGATTTGTAGAATAATTATCTATTTCAGAATCTGTTGCATTAAATTTATTTTTTAGGTATTTTCTGATTTCTTCTGATTTTAAATCGTCTGCTGTTAGATGACAATCGTAAGGGTCATTAAAATCGTTCGGGTCGCTAAACCACAATTCATTTTTAGTAATAATCGTATCAGTATTACAATTATTTGCGGCTCTGTATTTGTACAGAAATTCAGGGTATTGCTTATTTTTAATGCCCACCTCAATTCTTTTAATTTCCCATTTGATTATATTTTTACTATTCATTTTAAAATACATTTTAATTTATTTATTCTATTTAATTACTTAATTATCAATTGCCAACCGATGAACAAATTCTCCACGATGGAGATGCCGGGTTCTCCGCAATGGAGATGCCGGGTTCTCCACGATGGAGATGCCTGCTTCTCCACGATGGAGATGCCGGAGCGTACATACTATCAGTTACAGATAAGCACATAATCAAAGGTGTATGTACGCGGTTCTTTTAACATAGCGCCATGAGCGAACTGAGAAGTGAGGCTCAGTTTGTAGTCGCCTGCCGGCAAATCTGCCGGAACGATAAATGTCAGGCTGGAGGGGTCGTTGATCAATACCGAAGTCTTCGGAATATCCGTTACAGCGCCGGTATTGATTTCCGTCAAATGCAGTCCTACGCCTTCGGCTTCGCCTGCAATCTTGACTCTTACACCGCTCAGATTGACGCCCCCACCCTGAGTGATGCAAGTGTTGACTTTGCCGGAGACTGCATCGGTCAGCGTATTGATGTAAGTTCCCGACGAAGCCATTCCGAGGATTTCGAGCTCGGCGTCCTTTACTGCTTCACGTACCTCGGCGGTAGCAGTCGAAACAAGATACAGACTGTTTACATTCGGATCCCATGCCGGATGGTCGCCGATAAATATTCCGTCGCAGCCAAGTCTGTTATGCGTCAGTCCAAATTCGACATGTTTCAAACTGCGAATTTCATCCAGCGCCACTCCTTTCAGAAGGTCGTACACTGCTTTCATCAATTCGGGGCTGATGTCCGACCTCTTCGCTGCTATTGCTATCAGGTCGTCGATCTTCACCGAGCCTGTTGATACTACCCGACCTGTGCGGTCGTCTTTACGTGGTGTGAGTACCAAATCGTAGAGTTCAATCAAAACTTTAAATTTCTTTGACATAAAATTGTTGTTTTTAGTTATTATTCTTTTTATTCTTTTTCCATTATTATTAAAGGTATCAAAATCGGATTTTTCATGACGTACCGCAAAAGTTGCCGGGGACGACAATTTCTGAGTTCGCATGAGGCAGCAGGGCATAAAAAACCGCTAAATGCACGAAACATATAGTAGTTGTGTATGGTGTTTGAGTACGTCCTTGAAGTATTTGAGCACGTCCCTGACGCAACCGTCTTTGACGTAACTGCTTGATTATCTGCTCTCTCTCTCTCTCTCTCTCTCTCTCTCTCTCTCTCTCTGTCTCTCTCTCGCTCTCTCTCTCTCTCTCTCTCTCTCTGCAAAAATCATACCAAACCAAGTGTTTTCCCGGTTCAGTTGCGCATTATTTGAGAGAAATCGATTCATATCTATATCATTTTTTTCAATTCGAAATTCTAATCATTTTCGGGTGCAAATTTAGTAAAAAGTTTTTTAATCGAACAAATTTTTTTGTTGTAAACGGCAAAATATTTTTTATTCCTGCAATTGACAGTTTGTCTATCAAACGATTATCAGTTAAAAAAATATTTTTATGCAACTGTTTTTTTGTGGGTTTTGTCCACAAATTTTAGTTGGGTGCATTTCAAATTGTCGTTTTTGCTCCGAATTGCATCAAACTTTGGCAAAAAAATCCACAGTCCGTCATTCTGAACTTGTTTCAGAATCCGATTAGGATTTATAGGATTAATCGACCAAAGAATAGAGTTATTAATCTCAGGAACTTTAAATCCTATCAATCTTTTAATCCTACGAATCCTAATCAAAATTAGCCGACAACTGCCACAAAAGTATTACTGTAACTGAATATTTGAAAAATGTTTGGCACGAAATTTGCGGGAATTATTCGGCTTCGATGTCTCCTTTACACAAACGGAACATAAGAGGACATGCGGAAGTTATTAGTGCGGAATAATATGTAAATTAGATGAAGTAATTAACAGATACATAATAAAATAGATGAAGAAGAAAACTATAGTAGTATTTATTTTGGCGGTGGTTGCGGGAGCGGTGTATTTTGTATATCCCAAATCGGCAAAGAACAACCCCAACGAAAAGCCTCCTGTGCGGCAAAATGCTCAAAATGTTGGTCGCCGCGTATTGCCTGTTGATGTGTATATAATTAAATCACATGGCGTTATGGATGTATATCCGGCAAACAGTTTTTTACTTCCTTCCGAAGAAGTAGATTTATGTTTTGAGGCTTCGGGACGAATAACCGAAATAATCTTCGACGAAGGCACATTTGTCGAAAAAGACCAACTGCTTGCAAAAGTGAACGATGCAAAGTTACAGGCGCAACTGAAAAAACTGCAGGCGCAATTAGATTTGTATAACAGCAAAGAATTTCGTCAAAAATCGCTGCTTGCACAGGATGCTGTCAGTCAGGAGACTTACGAAGAATCGAATACCCTGGTTGCATCGACGCTTGCTGATATTGAGTTAGTTAAAGCCCAGATACGGGAAACGGAACTCCGGGCGCCTTTCGACGGATTTGTCGGGTTGAGGCAGGTGAGCGAAGGAACGTACGCAAATCCGGGAATTGTGGTTGCAAAATTGACAAAAATATCACCGTTGAAAATGGAACTGTCTATTCCTGAAGCATATATCGACATAGTGAAAATCGGCAGTTCGCTGTTATTTACCGTCGATGGCGACACTCTGCAATATAGCGCCAAAGTTTACGCTACCGATTCCAAAATCGACATTTCCACTCTATTATTCACTGCCAGAGCATATTATCCGAATCTCGACCGTAAAATACCTCCGGGACGTTTTGCACACGTAGTTCTGCAATTGAACTACGACAAAAACGGCATATCGGTTCCTTCGGAAAGCGTCGTTCCCGATTTGGGCGAACATATTGTTTATAAGGTAAATAACAATAAAGCGGAGAAAGTTCAAATTGAGCCGGGCGTGCGAACAGAATCATACGTTCAGATTCTCAAAGGGTTGAATGTCGGCGATACGGTGATAACTACCGGAATCCTGCAGTTACGTGATGGCATTGATTTACAAATAAATAGTGTAAGATAATGGCGAGTTTACCAACAACCTCAATCAACAGACCGGTACTTGCAACGGTTCTTAATCTGGTAGTTATGATTTTTGGGCTGATAGGCATTTCGTATCTGGGAATCAGAGAGTATCCCAGCGTCGATCGTCCGATAATATCTGTGCGAACCTCATATCCGGGCGCTAATGCCGATGTCATTGAAAGTCAGATTACAGAGCCGCTCGAACAGCAAATCAACGGCATACAGGGAATCCGGACGTTGACGAGCCAAAGCAGTCAGGGAGAAAGCCGTATCACTGTCGAATTTGAACTGAATATCGACATGGAAACAGCGGCTAACGATGTGAGAGACAAGGTGTCGCAGGCAACGCGCTACTTGCCGAGAGACGTCGATCCTCCGGTGGTGTCGAAGAACGACGCCGACGCAACTCCCATAATGTCAATAGCTATACAAAGTCCGTCGCGTTCG
>JAISXV010000230.1 GCA_031270335.1 Prevotellaceae bacterium
TTCAGTTCGGAACGTAAAGAACCGCTGCAAAGAGATGTGTTTGTGTCGAATAACGAAGAACAGATTATGCAAATCATGCAGGATACTGTCGATAAAAATATAAAGAAAGGATGGGAAATAATTAACAATTAATAATTAATAATTAATAATTAATAATTAATAATTAAACAGTTATGATTAATAGATGTTTTAGATTACTGATTATCATTTGTCTGTTGTCAATACAGACTTCATTGCAGGCTCAAAAGGAACTGAGCAACAAAATCGGAGTAACGTTTTCATCATTGGGAACGAACGATATTTTCGAGAAATCGAACACTACAAATTACAATTATGAAGGTGAAAATTTTTATACGCTGGGATTGACCTATATACGAGGGTTTAACAAGTGGTTGGAAATAGAAACGGGACTGGAATATTCGCGACATAACATTAACATTGCCTTAAATATTATGCCCGGTACAAATGCGTTCAAGCGAACACAAAAAACGAACATATCGCTGCTTAATATTCCTGTAACGCTGAGGTTTAAGTTCCTGAAATACTTTTTTGTCAATGGCGGAGTGTTGATTGACATTGATGCATCTAACAGTGTTTATTTCGAAAATCAGACAGGATTTGGAGCAATTGCCGGATTTGGAGCAAATTATGATTTCGATTGTGGCTTGTCGGTCTTTCTGAATCCTTATATCAAAGCACATTCGTGGATAGACGTAGGGGCGCAGCAAAAGATTCTGGAAAAAGGTTTCAGGCTGGGAGTTGCATACGATTTGCGCAAAATTTTTAAAAAGAAATAACAGTGTACACGGCTGAAATAGTAACTGTTGGCGACGAAATCCTGATAGGTCAGATTGTTGATACCAATTCGGCGTGGATGGCAAACGAACTGAATCTGGCAGGCGTGAAAGTCAACAGGATAACTTCAATATCCGACAATGCGGAAGCGATAATAAGGGCTTTGTCGGAGGCTGAAAAAAATGCGGATATCATCCTCATAACCGGAGGTCTCGGTCCAACAAACGACGATATAACCAAAAAAGTATTAGCCGGTTACTTCGGTTCTACCCGTATGATTGTCCATGAGCCGAGTTTGAAATTTATCGAATCGTTTTTTATAAAACGTGGCATCGTCATGAATGAACTCAACAAGCAACAAGCCGAAGTTCCAGACTGTTGTACGGTTATACCCAACAATCATGGAACGGCTCCGGGAATGTGGTTCGAAAAAGGTAAGACTGTTTGCGTTTCCATGCCGGGCGTACCTTCCGAAATGATGAAGATGTTGCCGGACGTATTGGCTTTGTTAAAGAAAAAAATCGTTTTACCCGAAATTTTCCATAAAACATTGATGACGTACGGGATTCCGGAATCGGAACTCGCCAAAAAAATCGAAATCTGGGAAAATTCGTTGCCTAATGATGTAGCGCTGGCTTATCTTCCGAACATAGAAACAGGCGTGAAATTGCGATTGTCAACTTATGTTTCCGGCGGCAAACAGATTATCGAAGAAGAGTTTAGCAAACTTGTTACTGTTTTGGGAAAATACGCTTATGGATACGAACCCGATACTTTGGAATCGGTATTGGGCGAACTGTTACTCGAAAAAGTGGCGACAGTCGCAACAGCCGAATCGTGTACGGGCGGACGTATTGCGCACAGGATAACTTCGGTGTCAGGAAGTTCGGCGTATTTCAAGGGCGGAATTGTGGCGTATTCCAACGAAGTAAAAGCGAATGTTCTTGGCGTCGATCCTGCTGATATCGAAAAGTTTGGAGCCGTCAGCAGCGAGATCGCCCGTCAAATGGCTGAGGGAGCGCGTAAAACATTAAACGCCGACTATGCTGTTTCGACAACCGGAGTGGCGGGTCCCACCGGAGGAACAGTAACTAAACCCGTGGGATTGTGCTGGTTTGGGATAGCGACGCCGGACGGAATAACAACTTTTTCCCGTAACTTTATCGGCGACCGACATGGAAACATTGCTGCCGCTTCGTCGGTGGCCTTGAACGCGCTGAGGTTGCGGTTGATTGAAAAATCATATAGCTATTAATAGCGAAATCGGTGTTTAATGTTCAATTTTCAGCATTACGCATCCATGTCGTGGAATGTCGAATGAAACGACGTCGGATATTTTTCCGAGATCTTTCTGACGCCAGAGGTCGCGGACATTATAATGACCGTTGTCGTAACCCAGTGTTTTCCAGTCCACATCGACCTTTGCTTTCATTGGACGGCGGTTGAATATTGCTATCGCCGTGTTTCCGTTGTGCAATTCCTTCTTCCATATTTCGATAAAGTCTTTGTTGAAAATGCTGTAGCCGGGTTTACCGAGTTTGTCCTGATCAATATCAATTACTTCGGCGTTACAGAGGATGTTTTTGGTGAAATCGTCGAGCGTGATTATTTCGCCACTGAAAATCAACGGAGCCGACATCATACACCACAAAGTCATACACGTGTAATGCTCGCTGGGCGAATATGGCGAAGGCGTTATTTTTTGGTTAGCCCAGTCGTAGATATTTCCAAACAGGAGATAATCAGGGTCGTTCCAGCCGTCGGGACCGGAATATTCACGGATTTTTTCCTGAAAGAAACCGATATCGAACATGCTGTTCGAGAGGTTTTGAGTGTTCCAGCCGAGGTCGCCGGTTGTACGCCACGAGTTTCCGCCGGCTTTCTTGCCCCATTTCCAAACCTCGCCCATTCCGTATTGACACATATTCAATACAATATCGCGTGGCGCTTCGCTAATCAGTTTCGATATCAACAGATATGGTTTTTGAAGTTCGTCCAACTCATTCGATTTTGCTTCATTGCCATAAGAACACCAATCGTATTTCAGAAAATCAAATCCCCAATCTACATACGATTGAATATCTTGCGCTTCGTGACCAAATGAACCGGCATAACCTCCGCATGTCGAGCGTCCGGGCGAGGAATACAGTCCGGCTTTCAGTCCGAGACTGTGAATAAACTCCGTCATCCGCTTCATATCGGGAAAATTACGGTTGGTGCGAATTGTACCGTCAGGATTTCGTACCGATCCACCAACAATTTCGTCGTTGCTATTTACCTTGATTTCCCATCCGTCGTCGATATTGACGTATGTATATCCGAAGTTTATCAATCCCTTGTCGTACATGGCTTGAGCGCTTTTTTCCATAATTTCCTGCGTTATGCCTAACTGATAGATATACCAACTGTTCCAACCTATATGAGGCGTCAATGCAAGTCCTCCGCCAATCACGATTTCGAGTGTGTCGCGACATATTCCGGCGCAGTTGGCAGCCGTAAGAGGTATGGAATATGTTCCGTTTTTGTTGCATATACCGGTGATAATGCCTGTTTCCGGATTGAGCGTCAATCCTTCAGGGAGATTTTTGGCAGTGAAAGTCAATGGACGTTCGCCGGTGGCAGCAATGGTGAACATAAACGGTTTGCCGACGGAGGCGCCGGTAATTTTAGATCCGTTAATACGCGGGGCAGCGCTCGGCGGAGGCGTCAGGATGTAACGTTCTTCCGGCTCGTCTCGAACGGCGACAGGTGGCATTTGTACCGTGAATTTAGCGTCCACCCAGTTAGCATGGTCATATCCGTTGCCGTCGGCAGTGGGATCGACAACTAAATACATGTCGGTGACGCCTTTCAAATCGACTTCGACACTTTGCGGCGCATCGCCCTTGTGCATTATTGCGCTTTTGAAAGCGACGCCTTTATTGGTAAATACGTAGAAAATAACCGATGCATTTTCTTTGGTATTGTCATCAATGCCGACACAAGCGGTGAACTGTCCCTTTCGACCGTCCAAACATACATGTGCTTCGCCGGCAGCATGCATTCCGACACCTTTTTCGTATGTTTTTCCTGCAATAGACAGCGGTTTGCCCGAAATGGACAGGTTCGCTTTCGTCTCGCCCCAACTTGATGAAAACACGCTGAGATCTAATTCACTTAATTCAATCTCCCTCACTGGAGATGCACAACTTGTCAAAAAATATAGTACAGCTATAAATATCAGCCGGTTAACAAGTAAAATAAAATCATGTCTATTTTTCATATCTTGTATTGTTAATAGGGGGAGCCAAAATCCCCGTTAAAACTCCGAATAAAAATCGTTGCAAAAATAATAAAAAAAATAATACCATTGACATTTTTCGCTGAAAAAAATCTACATGTCTGTATATTAGCGATATGGTTTTATAAAATTTTTCAGGAAATTCTTAAAAACTCGTTTTTTTCAGAGGAAGAAAAATAATTTTAAACGACATAAAAATTATGGATTTTGGGATCAAGATATCCGTTTGAGCAAAATTAGCAAATTAGTATCTAACTCTTCAAATTGCGTCAAACTTTGGCAAAAAAATCCACAGTCCGTCATTCTGAACTTGTTTCAGAATCCTCTGCACAAAAGAGGTTGCGGGTCAAGCCCGCAATGACGGGGTCAAGCCGCAATGACGGATCGTTCTCTGCATTGTTTGTGGACAAAAAAATAAATGAATGGAATAAAGTTCGCAAGTGAACTCAACAAAAAAATCCCCAATAATAAAATGAACTTTTGTGTCCTTTGTAAAAAAGTAGTACCTTTGCAAAAAATTTCGATGATAGAAATAGTATAAATTAATTAAGGTGTGATAAGGAAAAAATGATTGAAATGAAAAAGGTGTTTTCGCATATAAAGTTGGCAGGAGCGGTGGCAAATTCCAACATTTTAACCGTAAATGAAAACTTTGGCACGATTTTTGCACACACACACACACACACACACACACACACACACACACACACACACACACACACACACACACACACATCGCGAGGCGCGGCATGTAAATAATATAGAATTAAGTGACAGTTCTGTAAAATCATCATATAACAGCAAGTACGATTTTGCGGTAATTATTCCGATGGCAAATGAGGCGAATGACTTTGTTCCGTTTATATCGTCATTATGCACTGTGTTCGACAGGCTTGAATCGGGCAAAGCGTATTTGGTTGTCGATAATGTGTCGAAAGATAATACGTTGGAGTTATGCATTGATCTTTCGTCGAAGGACAGTCGTTTCATTACCGTTTGGGCGCCAGGGAATAAGAATGTAGTCGACGCTTATTTGTCCGGCTATCGGGAAGCGATTCGCAACAAACACGAATTTATTATCGAAATGGATGCAGGCATGTCGCATGATCCCGCAACTTTACCGGAGTTTTTACGGGCTTTGAACGAAGGTTACGATTGTGTGTTCGGAAGCCGGTTTATTGCCGGAGGATCGATTCGTGATTCAAACTGGAAAAGATATTTTCTGTCGAAATGCGGGACGATTCTTTCGAATCTTCTGCTTGGTTCCAAAATGCACGACATGACATCCGGCTATCAGGGATTCAGCGCTATGATTGTAGAGCGATTTCTGGATTACGAATTACTGTCAAAGGCTCATTTTTATCAGACCGAATTACGTTATCTTCTGCGTAAAACCCGGCATGTCGAAATCCCGATACATTATAAAGCGCCTTCGCCAAGTATTTCGAAAAAGGCAATTTATAATTCTTTATATGTTCTGTTTTATTACTTTATTCTTCGTCTGAAGGGCAAAGCGCCTTATTTAGTTAATAATGATAATTAATAATGAATAATACCTTTTTGATAATTACATCTGTTGCATCGCATGAACATCCTGTTTTACGACAGTTTTCCGTTCAATCGGCAGAGCATGATATTCCGTTTATCATGATTGGAGACACTAAAAGTCCCAAAGATTTTAATTTGCCCGGATGCGATTTTTACTCTATTGAGCGACAGCAAAAATTGGATTTCGAACTTGTAAAATCGTTACCCGTAAAACATTATGCGAGAAAAAACATCGGCTATCTGATTGCCGTTTCGAAAAATGCCGGCGTTATCATCGAAACTGACGATGACAATTACCCTTATCCCGAATTTTGGAATAAACGGGAAAAAGCCTTGCAGGCATATCAAATCCGGCGTCAAAACTGGGTGAATGTGTATAAATATTTCACGGAAAAGGATATCTGGCCTCGTGGATTTTCGTTAAACGATATCCGTAACGAACCGCCCGCTTTGACTGTCGAAAGTCTTGTCGAAGCGCCGATACAGCAGGGATTAGCAGACAGAAATCCCGATGTTGACGCAATATACCGTCTCGTTTTACCTTTGCCGCTTACATTCGACAAACATAAACCGGTTGCATTGGGCGCAGATTCCATTTGTCCGTTTAACAGTCAGAATACTACATGGTTTAAAGAGGCTTTTCCGTTACTGTATTTGCCTTCGTTCTGTAGTTTCAGGATGACGGATATATGGCGCAGCTTCGTAGCGCAACGTATCTGCTGGGAAAATGAATGGAATGTCCTTTTTCACCATGCAACAGTTTGGCAGGAACGCAATGATCATAATTTAACAGGCGATTTTGAGGACGAAATACAGGGTTATCTTTACAATCATGTCATTATCGAAAATTTGAAACGACTGAAACTGAAATCCGGCGTCGAAAATATTCCCGAAAATCTGCTGATTTGTTATGAGCAGTTTATACGCATGAGCCTTATCGACAAAATGGAAATCAAACTGATCGAAGCCTGGTTAAATGATTTGTCAAATATTAAATAAATATTTTTGATATGAAAAAAACATATAACAACAAACAAAAACGGAATATTATTCCTGTTGAAAAAACAATAAATACACGGGGGCAAATTTTTCCTTTTGCTCTGTTGAGCGCTGTTTATATTCTGATACACATATTTGTATCGCTCAACCCTTCGGTTGATAGAGGATGGGGCATTAATTTTGTGCGATTTTTCGACCCTGTAATTATCGGACTGTTCTACGCAATAATGATTGCCGTCTGTTTACCTCCGGTCAATAAAATGGTAATTGACTTTTTCACTTCAATTACCCGAAAAAAGATAATCAATATGGCGCGTAAATATAAGATCGTGCTATTTATCCTGATAGCTGTAGGCGCTGGTTTTGTATTTCATGCATTACAAGTGAAATATGTCTTCCTTGGCGACGCCGGAATACGTCCGACAGAGGTAGAAGAAGGTAAGGTAAACATGAAAGGCGAAATTCTTACTACATTCATATTAGCGCATTTATATACATGGTTGAACAGTCGTTGGAGCGTTTCGGGATTGCAGACGATTCAGATTGTGTCGAATATATCAGGTAGCCTTTTTGTTTTAAGTTCGCTGCTGACAGCCAACATTATCGGGAAAAATATTAGACAGAAAATTGCCTGTTTTGTGATTGCTACACTGTCGTTAGCGGCGCTGATGCAGTTTTGCGGATATTCCGAAACATATTCTTTGGATTTATTTTTGTTGCAACTGTATTTATATCTGTCTGTCTTGCATTTGCTGAAAAAAGCGAGTATCATTTTCCCTATAGTAGCGTTAGTAATTGGCATTGTTGCGCATTTCATGCTTTTCTTTATGCTGCCTTCGCTTGCTTTCATGTTTTATTGTAGCGTTCTTTGGAAACATTCGTTTTTCAGAAAGAAAAATACTTTGATACTGCTTTCGATTCTTGCAATTGTTGTTGTGTCTTATGTGTATGTACGAATAGCGTTGCCTATGATGTTACCTTTTTCTATCGGCGACAAAAATATTATGACCATGTTTTCGACGGCGCATTACAAAGAGTTTCTCAACGCTCAGATACTCGGCGGAGGATTTGTGTTTATTATATGGGCAGGGCTTTTGCTGTTTTATCTTTACAACAGAAAAAAAGTGAAATTTACGGTGATGCACTGGTTTTTATGTATAGCATCGTGTTCGGTGACAGGATTTTTGTTTGTTGTCGATTTATGGCGTGGAAGCGGTGACTGGGATATATCTTCGTTTGGAGCGATAACGACCAATCTCACGGCGGCGTTTCTGATTTTAGACCTGCACAGGCAAAAAATTGTGAAAAACATAAAATACGGGATATGCGTAATATCGGTTTTCGCCGTTGTGCACACTTCATTATGGATTGTAACCAATGCCACCGACAAATCTATCGGCTGGGTCGAAAAAGCATTTGCAACAGATCCGGCGGTTTACTATAAACGCTCATTCAGCAATGAATCAATGCTTGGCGCAATATTTTCGACAAATGATTTGAAGGAAAAAAGTTTGTATTGGGAGAAAATGGCTTATCTGCACCATCAAAACGATCCTCGCACGGGATACAACTATGCAAATGTCCTGATTCGTGAAGGGCAAGTAAATGAAGCAGTTCAAATATACGAATCGTCGGTGTCACGATTTCCGGCGTATGCTTTGCCTTATGCACAGCTTGTCAATATCTATTCACAGAACAAAAATTACGAAGCGCTCTATCGCCTGCTTCTGAAAATGGAATCAATATACAAGAAAAATCCCAAAGCCTTTACTTCTCGGTTATCACAAGAACAAATCAATTCCTACTTTGATATGCTGAATCAATTGAAAGCATCGGCTAAACCATAATGAGGATAGAAAATAATAGAGAGTTTTTAGAAGTTCCCTGAATATTGTTGCCACGAAGTTCGAGGAAGTTCGGAGATACTTTTGAGCGTTACAATTTGAAATGCACCCAATTGGTGGATAAAATTTGCTGATTGCAAAAAAAGAAGTACTTTTGCGGTCATAAATTATTATGACAAAATGGATATTACAATAAAAGAAGTTATTACTAACAAAGAACTGAAAAAGTTCGTCAAGTTTCCCGCCGAACTGTACAGGGATAACCCGTATTGGGTTCCGCCGCTCATTTTTGACGAAATGCTGAATCTCCGTAAAGACAAAAATCCTTCCTTCGAATATTGCGAAGCGCGCTATTGGCTTGCATACAGGTCGAATAAGATTGTCGGGCGCATTGCCGCCATCATCAATCACCGTGCAAACGCAAAATGGGGATACAAACACATCCGTTTTGGCTGGATTGACTTTATCGACGATTTGGAAGTGTCGAAAGCGCTACTGTACGAAGTCGAAAAATGGGGAAAAGAAGCGGGAATGGAGGCTGTCGATGGTCCGCTCGGATTCACCGACATGGACAACGAAGGCATGCTCGTGGACGGATTCGACAAGTTGCCGACGATTTCAAACATCTACAATTATCCGTATTATCCCGTTCATCTCGAAAAACTTGGCTACCTGAGACAGGAAGACTGGTTGCAGTTTAAGTTCAACGCATCACAGCCTGTCCCCGAAAAAATGGAGCGTCTCAGTAAACTCGTAATGTCCAAATACAACCTCCATATCAAGCAGTTTACCAGGGCAAAACAGATATTGCCTTATGGAAGAAGGTTTTTCTATACGCTCAATAAGGCGTTCTCGAATCTTTACGGTTTTGTTGATTTAACCGACAAAGAGATTGACAAGTATGTGAAACAGTATCTGACCTTTCTGCAGCCGCAGTTCGTATGTATGGTTTTCGACAAAGACGAAAATGTTGTGGCATTCGGAATAAGTATGCCGAGCCTGTCGCGGGCGTTTCAAAAAGCGAAAGGACGATTGTTTCCTTTTGGTTTTATTCACATATTGAGAGCGTTGAAGAATTATGAGAACATCGATTTATACCTCAACGGAGTTCATCCCGACTGGCAAAAAAAAGGAGTTGTCTCAATCTATTACACCGAAATGAACAAGACCTATATTAAATACAATGTGAAAGTTGCGATATCGAATCAGCAACTCGAAAGCAATGTGGACGCTATCGCAATGTGGCACAACTACGAAAGCGAACCATATATCCGTCGAAGATGTTATAAAAAAGAAATATGATAATAGATATTTTAAAATCAAAACTGCACAGAGTGACTGTGACTGAGGCAAATCTCAACTATATTGGCAGTGTTACCATCGACGAAGCATTGATGGACGCCGCCAATCTTATCGAAAACGAAAAAGTAAGCATAGTAAATATTACTAACGGCGAACGTCTTGAAACGTATATTATTAAAGGTAAACGCAACAGTCGTACAATAGGGATCAATGGACCGGCGGCGCACAAGTGCAAAGTGAACGATATAGTGATAATCATGTCGTATGCCCAGATGGATTTCGACGAAGCCAAATCGTTCAAACCGACGATAATTTTTCCCGATACAAACACTAACACTCTCGTATAATGGCTGTAAAAACGTATAAAATTGCAGGTAAAAACATATCAATAGTAAACGTAGTATATTTTCTGATATTCATGATATTAGGAGCGCTTGCCGTGTGGTACTGCATCAAAAGCATCAATTTCGACGAATTTATCATGCATCTGAAATCGGTTAACTATTTCTATATCGGACTGTCGTTAGTGTTTGGTTTTATTGCTTTTATCATCAGAGCGCTGAGATGGAATATCCTGATAAACACTCTGGGACACAAACCTTCAACCTACGACACGTATAACGCCGTTGTAACAGGATATATCGCCAATCTGGCTGTTCCGAGAATCGGGGAACTGACGCGCTGCGCAACGCTCTATAAAACAAACAGGATACCTGTCAATTCGCTGTTCGGAACGGTGATTACAGAACGAATTATCGACATGCTTTCGTTGTTCGTAATCACATTTATCGTTTTCTTTATCAGGATGGATTTGTTTTCGACATTTGTGAGCGAAAGGATTATAGAGCCTTGGAAACCAATGCTCGAAAACCTGTCGCCCGTGTCGGTTTCATTGATAGCCATCGCAGCAATAATCCTGATCGTAGCGGCTTACATCGTTTTCAAACGATTGCTGAAACATCCTTCGATGCACAAATTCAAAACTATGCTGATCGGTTTAGTTGATGGATTGAAAAGCGTCTTCAAAATGAACAGGAAATTTCATTTCATCGGTTACACAATCGCAATATGGACATGTTATTTGCTGAATACTTATCTCGTAATGATTGCCTTACCGGCGACGGCGTCGCTGACTGTCGCCGACGCGTCATTGTTATTGGTGTTGGGTTCTCTGGGCTGGGTTGTCCCCGTACCCGGCGGTTTCGGAACGTTCCACGCATTAGTCGCATGGGGTCTGATGCTCTACGGACTCAGTTTCGAAACAGGACTGATGTTCGCAACTCTCTCACATGAAACACAATTACTGGTAATGGTGTTCTTCGGACTGATTGCGCTAATCTCCGTGTCGGTGATGAAAAATAAAAAATAAAAATGAAATCGGCGGACAAAAAATATCCGTGGGGTGACAGCAGACGATTCAACAGTTACGCCGGACATTTTGCCAGAACGTATGGCGGACGAGTACAGAAAGTCTCTGTTGACGCGGGCTTTACCTGTCCCAACAGAGACGGCTCTCTGGGCAGAGGCGGATGTACTTATTGCGATAACGACAGTTTCAATCCTTCGTATTGCGTCCCACGTAAACCGGTCTGCGAACAAATCGCCGAAGGCATTGAGTTTCATGCCCGTCGTTATCGTCGTGCCGACAAGTTTCTGGCGTATTTTCAAGCATATTCGAACACCTACGCGTCTTTGGACCGGTTAAAAAAAGCATATTCCGAAGCGCTGACATATCCGGGCGTGATTGGTCTGGTCATCGGTACACGTCCCGATTGTGTCGATTCCGAAAAACTTGATTATCTTGCAGAATTGGCGCAGAAATATCACGTCGTTCTGGAATACGGAGTAGAATCGTGCTATGACAGGACGTTGCAACGAATCAACCGTCGTCACGATTTTGAGTGTTCGCGCAAGGCAATCGAAGCGACGGCAGAGCGGGGAATAACAACCGGAGCGCATCTGATATTCGGTCTTCCGGGTGAAACGGTACAGGATATGCTTGACGAAGCAGATATCATTTCCGGTCTTCCGATTCACTCCGTCAAATTTCACCAGTTACAACTGTTGAAAAACACTGTAATCACACAGGAATATATGCGCAGTCCGTCGGACTTCCATATCTTTGACGTTCCGGAATATATTGATCTCATTACCAAAATCGTCGAACATCTCCGTCCGGATATTGTTGTCGAACGTATTGCAGGAGAAGTCCCTCCGAGGTTTCTGGCTGTACCGGCATGGTGTTCGTTGCGGAACGACCAGTTGCTTTCTCTTTTCGAGAAAAACCTCGAAAACAAAGATACATGGCAAGGAAAATTAAGAACTAAGGGATGAAATATCAAAAAAAGCCTGAAAAAAAATGACATTAACAAAAAAATACTTAACTTTGCCGCAGATTTTATTTAATTAAAAGACAATGAAAAAATACTTATTTAACTTCACAACATTGTTTGTCATGCTGTTATCGGCAATTATGCTGGTAGCGCAGGGTAGTTCCGCTCAGCAATTACCGGAAGCGCCTCCTGTGGAAAAAGCAGGAATACAGTTTCATGCCGGAGCAGCCCGTCAACTTCTTGATAAAGGAATTGAAGAGTTGCTCTTTATTCGTCGTTTTACTTTCACGTCGAATCACGTTTACACCGATTATGTCAATAGCAGATGGACGCCAGGCGGCGGACTTTGCGTCCTCAACCTGCGAACCGGAAAAGTGCGGGAAATTGTTCCCGAACTGACCAAAACCGGCGTTGTCAATTGGTTTGATCTTTCGTTTGATGCAAAAAAGATTGTTTTCGATTTCAAGAAAGGCGCCGACGAGGGTTACAGAATCTATGAAGTCAATGTTGACGGTAGCGGGTTGCGACAACTGACGTTTCCCGAACCAAACGAAGCGGAACTTGTGAAGAATTACCGGCGCGGGTATCATCACGGCACCGACGATATGGATCCGTGTTATCTCCCCGACGGCGGCATTGCCTTTGTAACAACGCGTTGTCAGTTCGGCGTGTTGTGCGACTCAGGCGATGGATTCACCGTCAAAAACCTTTACCGGATGAACGGCGACGGCTCTGCAATGGAAGCGCTCACATGCAGCCCGCTCAGCGAAGCGACGCCGACGCTCCTTCCCGACGGGCGGATTCTCTATCATCGCTGGGAATATGTCGATAAAGCGGCGGGAAACTGTAAGGCTTTATGGGCGGTCAATCCCAACGGTACAGGCTCGGTCGAAATCTACGGCAACACCATTTCGTTTCCCGAAACAAAAATACAGGCGCGCGCCGTGCCGGGCGAACCGAATAAGATTGTGATGCTCGGAGCGTCTCACTGGATCAATAACGCCATCGGAACAATTATTCTCGTCGATACGCGGGAACCGATCCGGAGCGCCAACACAATGAAATATATCACCGACGATGTGGCGGCATTTGCTCACGACGGTTTTCATTTCAAAAACGAAAACGGAGAATGGTATCACGAAGCAACCGGCAAACCCGGACGACTGTTCCGCAATCCGTATCCGCTGTCTTCGTCGCTGTTTCTTGTGTCGCATAAGCCGGCAGGTCTGAAATGGTCGGATTTGTCGGGCTACGATATTGCGCTCCTCGACGGCGACGGAAAAGAGACCGTTCTACTCAAAGACACAACCATTTCGCTCTGGCAACCGTATCCGCTTGCGCCGCGTGACAAGCCGCCGATTCCGACCGGAATGCCAATCGATACGGAACTCGCCGGAAAAGGACTGGCGCGCTGTTTTGTTACAGATGTTTACGCCGGCATGGATAACGTAAAACGCGGCGAAATCAAATATCTGCGGATTCTCGAACAGGTGCCGCGTCCCTGGTCGGCGCGAACCAACGACAACGGCGACATTGCCGGGATGGCGCATAAGGCGGTCGGCGATGGCTTCCTGAGCGTCAAAGTACAGCACGGCATTGTTCCTGTCGAAGACGACGGAAGCGCTCATTTCCTTGTCCCGTCCAACCGTCCGGTTTATTTTCAGGCGCTCGACAAACATTTACGGGCGATTCAAACGGAACGGACTTATGTGAATTATCGTCCCGGCGAGACGCGAAGCTGTATCGGATGCCATGAAACGCCTGATATAGCGCCTTCGCCTGCTGCATACGTCTCGAAAGCGATGCGGCGTGCTGCTTCGATTCCGCAACCGCAGCCGGCGCAGTCGGACGCCTGCATGGTCTTTGATTACGAGCGTCAGATTCAGCCGATTCTCGATCGACATTGTGCCGGATGTCATGTCGGCGCTCAACCGGCGGCAGGACTTGATCTGCGCAGCGAGGCTAAAGGAACGTACAGCGTTTCGTATCATTCGTTAATCAAACTTTCCAAGACCTCGCGTCAACTTCTCGGCAATCGCTCATATCGTGATGAAGACAATGCATCTAACGGTATCGAATATATTCCTCCGTATCAAACCGGCGCGCTTTCCAGTCCGCTGGGAGCGATGGTGCGCGGCGAACAGCAAACGGCATGGGATAACGAGGAAGTGAATCTATATACAAAGAAATTAGTGCAGAATCACAAAGACCTCCATCTGTCCGAAGCCGAAAAACTTGCTATCACAAACTGGCTCGATGTGAACTGTCAATTCTATCCGGCATACTGGGGTCGGAAAAACGAAAAATTCCGCGACAGTCCCGACTTCCGTCCGGCATTCTCTTTCGAAGAATCAAGAAGGATTGAATGACATGCACCACTTTGAGCAAGATGGTCTCGCCACTTTGAGCAAGATGGTATCGCCACTTTGAGCAAGATGGTATCACCACTTTGAGCAAGATGGTAGCACCACTTTGAGCAAGATGATGCTTTTGTAAGCTTATTTTCGAGTGGATTCATCCGCAGGGATGGATGTTGCTTTCCTTTTCGCCAATTCCAATGCGCACGTTGTCACGTAGTATTTTGCCAGCATGTTGGGCGTTTCCCACGCCGGCAGTGCGCCCTCTTTCAGAAATGACAGGAAATTTTCCATTACCTGTCCGAAATGCGCTTCATGACCATTGTGGAAGTGTTTCGGGACGATGACCTGCCAGTGTCCGTCTTTCACCTTGTGCAGGCTGATGCCAGGGTACTGTTCTGCGAGGGTCGTAAACGCGCCCAACATATCTTTTTCGTATGCTTGCGCATCCATACCCGGCGTCATGCGGATGGACAGTACCGGTCTGTAGTTCTGTTCCTTTCCCTGTTCGATGACCAGGTGCGCCTTGCTGCCTTTCATTACGGAATAGTGCGTGTCGCCGCCGCCTTCGGGGTAAGCGTAGTTCCATATTACCGACACTTTGGCATGGATACCCTTAATTTTGTAGGTGATGTCGCCGTTGGCATATACATGCAGCGTGTCGTTGCGGACGTCCTTCAGCAGGTAGTCGGGATAGCTGTCGCGTCCGGTTGCTTCTCCGAACTGTGCGGGCGAGATGGCTGTCGTCCAACGGTTAGCGTCCAGCAGTTCGATGTCCGTCTCGTAGCGGATGATTTGCTCCGGAAAACAAGCCCACTGCACGAGGTCGACCAGATGCGTCGTCACATCTACAATGCCTTCGCCCTGTTGTTCCGTGTCGAAAAACCAGGCGGGACGTATTAGCGGATTGCCCGAAACGGTTTTGAAAAAATGATGCACGCTTTCCTTGGTAACAGCCGGGTCATCGGGCGTTCCCGGCAGTTGTTCCCCATAGATAGCCGGCAACTTCGAAAAAGCGCGTTGCAGCATCGTAGTGATTTCGAACCGTTCGGTCATGACGTCGTAGAGCAACACGTTATTTTTAGCGGCGACGTCAAAACATTTCTTCAACTGCTCGAAACCGGCAGCGCCGATAGTCATGGGTTTGTCGGCAAGCACGTGCAGTCCTGCCGAAACAGCTTTGTATATGTAATCCGTTTTCTTGCCGTTGTTTCCGGCAAGCACAACGACATTTCCCTTTTTCTCTCGCAACATTTTCTCCTGATAGTCTGCTCCGGTATAGACTTTTTCGTCCCACAGAGTGGGCGATTCGGAACGCGCGTTATAGGCGGCGATTTTTTTCAGATGCTCCGCAACGTCTTCGCCTTCCGGGGCATAGACGTACACTTCGTTAGCGACCTGCGGATAGGAGGTTTTCTGTACCAGCGCCGCATGGAAATGTCCCGGGTCGAGCGTGATTAAACGCACTTTGTCTCCGGAAGAGGCGTCTTGTCCTGTCTTCGGGGCGCACGAGGCGCTCCATAGAAATATACAGATCACGAATAGAAACTTATAGTTCATTCTTTTACATTTCTCCACATTCGACACCTTTACACTGGAGCGTACACCACTGCCAGTATTTTAGCTTTTTCGTTTACAGCTTGAATACCGTGTTCGATGATGGAATCGTAGTAAATACTGTCGCCGGGTCTGAGGGTGTAAGTTTTTTGTCCGTACACAACTTCCACGACGCCGTCGAGGCAATAGATAAACTCCTCTCCTTCATGCGACGAGAACGTAAAATCGTCGCCTTTGGAGTTGTTTATTTCGATGATAAACGGTTCCATGTAGCGTCCCGACTTTGACCTGGCTAAGGAGTAGTAATCAAGATGTTTGGTATTATTTCCCGATGAATTGAATCTCACGCCTTTGTTGTAATCTTCGTTCCGGCAAACAACGGGACTTTCCGATTCGATATCGTCCAAAAAAGTTCCCAGTCTGACTCCCAGCGCTCTTGCAATTTTGATTAATGGAGCCAGCGACAATGATTCTCCGTTTTCAATCATTTCAATTTGATTGACAGTAAGTCCTGTCCGTTCGGCGACCGTTTCGACGCTGATAAATTTTGATTCTCTGACAGACTTTACCTTATTTCCTGCTGTAATAACAGATTCATGCATAAATCAATTTCTTTTAATTTCAAACTACAAAGGTAATATTTTTATTTTAATTGGAACATATTTTGTAATCGGACAATCATTCTGTTCAGACTGTCGGCATTTTGGCGAGCGCTATCAATATTCCAGATCTTCAGAATAAAAGGAAGCATGCAACTATTGTATTCAGGACCTTTGGCAGCGCCTTTTTTAGGGGTTAATTGCTGTACAAATTCCAAATGTTTACTTTTTTTAATCAATTCATGTGTCAAAAACATGCTGGATTTATACGCAAAATTCATTTCAGTAAGTGTTTTTCTTCCACCCTGTTTTGTTTGATGCGCAGATGGCATATCTTCCAACATTATCTTAAAATAATTTGCAAAACCTTCCCTGTCAGCCATTAGCCATGCTTCTGCTTCATCAACTGCAATATTGAAAATAAAGTTGTCGTTTTTATTAGATATTAGCTGTTTAACTAATTGGGGCGCACAATCATTGTTATCCAAATCTATCAGAAGCACAACAGGATAGGCGTACGACAATTTGTTGAACTCTGCTATTTTACTTTTTACCTGCCCACCTCGAGCCGGTAATTCTGCGATTATTTCAAAATCATCGGAACAATAAGCAAGTATTCTTTTGATTATGGTATATGTAACCGGGTCTTCTCCAACAATATAGACTTTCATTTTTTAAATAGGAACAGCGAATTGTACTAATTTTTCGATTTCTTTGGGTTTGGTATATGGAATAACCGCATCGGCAATAGATAAACCTGCATTGACAATCGGTTTTATTTCTGCGATATCGCTTATCTTTTGTATCACAGTTCCTTCCTGTGTAGTTTGTAACAGCAAAACTTCATCCGGCGAGATACCTGCGGCGGAAAGAATATCATAACTGTGCGTCGTGATTAAAACTTGACAATCAGATTTTTTCGACCGCTGTATTCTGGAAATAAATTCGGGGATTTGCGAAATAATGCCTGAATGTAAATTGATTTCCGGCTCTTCCAAAAGAATAACACCGTTGTTATCTGTCAGCGCAAATAAAAAACCTATCAATCGCAAAGTGCCGTCTGAGAATTGCATTTCCTGTTGTTTACTGCCTTTTGCTCTCCAATGCATATACCTCGCTTCCAAGTGAGGAACACCTAATTTATCTTTAACAAACTGTAATTCTTTTAATTGTGGAACTGCTATTTGGAGGCATGAATTTATTTTCCGGAAATACGAATTTCTTGTTTTCTCGTTCATTTTGGCTAATCTTTCGAGGAAATTTCTGCCGTAATAATCTTCTTTGGCATACGAATATGATAAAGATGATGATTCTCTAAGCATTTGAGGAATTATATTCAAATACTCAATATCCTGAAAAAATGCCTGCAGTTCGCGAAAATTACGATTGGCGGTTGCTTGCTCTAAATGCGTATATTTCAATGTTTCTTCGTCTTCTCCGGCACTTTTACCATTGCGTTTAAGGATACTTTTGTTTTCACAAAACGAAAACACTTCTTCCGCAATTATTTTCACCTGATTTTTAAAAACGCCGCCACCGGTATGAGCAAAATCAAGATGATACCTCCAAAGATTTTGTTCTTCATTGGGATTGCCAAGTTCCACAGTAATAGACACATTGGTTTGTGTACGGGCTGCAAGACAGCGGATTTTTGTGATGCCGCCGCGTTCTTCAACTGCGCTTTGCAAACCTCCTGCCTGCTTGGCTATATCACGTAAAAATCGCAATGCATCAATGAAATTTGATTTACCCGATGCATTAGCGCCGATGATGAAACAACGTTCCTCCAAATTGACTTCGCAATTTTGGAAATTTTTCCAATTATGGAGTTTTATTTTTTTCAGTATCATATTCCCTTTATATTCCTGCTCTTACGGCTTCGCAAGTCTTGCCTTTTTTCGATGCAAAGGTAATATTTTTATTTGAATT
>JAISXV010000033.1 GCA_031270335.1 Prevotellaceae bacterium
ATTGCAGCAATTGTGCCGACGGCAGGATGGTCGTTCACTCATCCCGACGGCAAACCTTTCCTATGGGACGACCCGTGGTGGGGAGGCAGCATCTTCCTGCTTGTCGAAAATCTCTACGCGATGACCGGCGACACGTCCATCATTGCCCACGCCTTTGACGCAATGATGCGTTACACGGATTTTGTGGCATCGACCGCCAAAGACGACCTCGTGTACTGGTCGCTGGGCGACTGGCTGCAAGCCCGCGGTAACCTCACCTCGGTAGAACAGACTTCGACAGCAGGATATTTTTGGATGAACGAACGTGTAGCCGCTTACGCCCGTATGTTCGGCAAAAAAGATATTGCCGAAAAATACGCCGCTCATGCCGAACGAATCAAAGCCAAATTCAACGATACTTTCTTAGACAGGGAAACGGGCTGGTATCGCAATGTGCAGCCTCCGACAACTTTTTCCGGAAACGACTGGGTTCCCGCCGACAAAAAGGAAATCGTCCGTTCGCAGACTTCGCAGGCATTACCGCTCTGGCTCGGCATCGTGCCGGACGACATGAAGGAGAAAGTAACCGCTCGCTTGCTCGAAGCGGTCGAAATCTACGACGGACACATCAACACCGGATTCATCGGCTCGAATCCTCTGCTGGAATATCTTTCGGCAAACGGATATGTCGATATGGCATACAAGATGGTCTCCAAACGCGAACCTTCCGGCTGGCTTTACATGGTGAAAGACGAAAAAAGTACAATGGGCGAATGTCTGTACGGTTATCCCGACAGTTGGCATCATCCCTACGGTGCGACGGTCGGATTCTGGCTGTTGAAATATCTTGGCGGCATCCGTCCCGATCCCGAACATCCTGGATTCAAACGTTTCATCATCGCTCCGCACGTCCCCGACGACATGAACGAATTAAACGTGGAAATACAATCCATTTACGGCAAAATCCAGTCGTCGTGGAAACGCGAGGGCGACAAAATCCGGTTGAAAGTCGCCGTACCCTGCAACACAACGGCGCGCCTGATACTGCCCGTTACGAAACAGGAACACGTGCTCGCATCGGGAGTATATGAATATGTAATAAACAATACAAAGATATGAATAAAATGATTCCTTTATTATTATGTTTGCTGGCATTCGGATGCAATAGCCGGCAAACTGCACAGCAAGAACGTGTTTCCGATTATGTTGATCCGTTTATCGGGGCAAGTACAAATATCCACGCTGCTGGAGCGCACCATGGTTTGGGCAAGACCTTTCCCGGAGCAGCGTCTCCATTCGGAATGGTGCAAGTCAGTCCCAACACCATCACCGGCGGAGACAACGGTTGTGGTTACAGTTACGAACACACTACCATTGAAGGTTTTGCGATGACGCAGATGAGCGGAGTAGGCTGGTTTGGCGACCTCGGCAATTTCCTGACCATGCCCACTACCGGCGAACTCAAAGTCGTCGCCGGAAAGCAGGATAAGCCGGAGGCAGGTTACCGTTCGCGATACGACAAGGCAAGCGAAACAGCAAAAGCAGGGTATTACTCCGTCAATCTTACCGATTACAATATCAGGGCGGAAGCGACTGTCACGCCTCATGCCGGCATGTTGCGGTTCACTTATCCCGAAAATAAAACATCAAGGATACAAATCGACCTTGCACGCAGAGTTGCAGGAGCTTCGGCATGGCAAACGGTACGCGTCATCGACGACCGCACTATCGCCGGACGAATGGAATGTACTCCCAACGAAGGCGGTTGGGGTAACGGCGGAGGAAAAGCGCTCTATACCGTTTATTATTATGCACAGTTTTCGCGACCGCTGAAAAACGCCGGCGTCTGGAGCGCCGATATTCCCGAGGGTCAGGAGCGACGTCTTCAGGATGTATCGAGCGACGCTTACCGTCAAATCGTTGAGGGAGCGAAAATCATCCGCGACGTCAAAGAGTACGAGGGAAAACATCTTGGCTTCTTCACCGAATTTGAAACCTCCGCCGGCGAACAGGTCTTGATGAAAACCGGCATTTCGTTTGTCAGCGAAGAAGGTGCACGCAAAAATCTCGAAGCAGACATTCCTCACTGGGATTTCGACAAAGTGCGCGAACAGACGCGTGCTCTCTGGGATAAGGCGTTGGGGCGAATCACCGTCGCCGGAGGAACGGACGCGCAACGGACAATCTTCTACACAGCGCTGTATCACACAATGATTGACCCGCGCATGTTCAGCGACGTGGACGGCAAATATGTCGGAGGCGACCGGAAAATACACACTACCGGCTCATTCAACAAACGTACGATTTTCAGCGGCTGGGACGTTTTCCGAAGCCAGATGCCGCTGCAGACAATCATCTCGCCCGACGTGATTAACGACCTGATTAACTCGCTCGTAACGCTTGCCGAAGAAAGCGGCAAAGGATATCTCGAACGCTGGGAATTTCTTAACGCATACAGCGGCTGTATGCTGGGCAATCCTGCCATTTCGGTCATTGCCGACGCTTACGCCAAAGGTATCCGCGATTTCAATATCGACGACGCATGGAAATACTCTGTCGCAACGACTGAACGTTTCGGCAACGAAGCGCATGGTCATTCGTTCAGCATCTCAAGCACGCTCGAACACGCTTATACCGAATGGTGTATGGCAGAACTTGCCCGTCAACTCGGCAAAACTGCCGAACAGGAAAAATATCTCAAAATGTCGCAATCGTATCGCAACATCTGGGACGGCGACGAAATGCACTGGTTTCGACCAAGACAGAACGATGGCTCATTCGCCCCGTTGCCGGAAAACGGACGACTGCATCAGGATTACGGCTGCGCTGAATCGAACCCGTATCAGCAGGGATGGTTTGTGCCTCACGACATCAACGGAATGGCGGAACTGATGGGCGGACGGGAAGCAACAGTCGCCGATCTGGACAGCATGTTCGCCAACACTCCCGCCGATATGCTGTGGAACAATTACTACAATCACGCTAATGAACCGGTGCATTATATTCCGTTCCTGTACAACCGTCTCGGTGAACCATGGAAAACGCAACGATGGTCGCGTTTCATCTGCGAACATGCTTACAAGACGGGCGTCGAAGGTTTGGTCGGTAACGAAGATGTCGGGCAAATGTCGGCGTGGTATGTGCTGGCAGCGAGCGGGATTCATCCGATATGCCCGGGCGAGCCGCGTTACGAACTGACTTCACCGCTGTTCGACCGGATTGTCTGGAATCTCCCCAACGGGAAAACGTTCACTGTGAACGTATCCAACAACTCCACCGAAAACGTTTACATCCAGTCGGCTACATTGAACGGTAAAACATACAACCGTTGCTATATCGACCATTCCGACATTGTAAACGGCGGAACGCTGGAGTTGGTCATGGGTAACAGTCCGAATACAAAATGGGGCGTGGAATTTATATCCAATTTATAAAATTTTCAAAAAATGGAAAATACCTCGGATACAGTAATAAAAAGGATATTAAGCAGTCAGCAGTTTTTTTTCTCTACGCATCAAACTAAAGACCTCGGATTTCGCATACGGCAATTGAAAAAATTCAGGTCGGCGATAATAGATTCGGAAAAGAATATTACGGAAGCGTTGTGGCTTGATTTACACAAATCGGCGGAAGAATCGTATATGACCGAAATCGGTATAGTCCTGAAAGAAATTGACTGTCATATCAAACATCTGAAAAAATGGGCAAAACCGCAAAAAGTTGGTTCTCCGATAGAATTGTTTTTTTCGAAGAGCAGAATATATTACGAACCGCTTGGCATAGCGCTGATTATCGCTCCGTGGAATTATCCATTTCAACTGTTGATGAACTCTTTGGTTGGAGCGATTTCGGCGGGATGTTGCGCAGTGTTGAAAGCCTCGCCATACGCTCCCGCCACAGCCAAAGTTATGGAAAAGATTATCATTGATACTTTTCCGGAACATTATATCGGGTTCACTCAGGGTGACAGAGATGTAAACCGGATATTGCTCGAACAGCGGTTTGACATTATTTTCTTTACCGGCGGCGGCGGTTTAGGGAAAAAAGTGATGGAAGCGGCGGCGAAACATTTGACGCCGGTTGTGCTGGAATTGGGTGGTAAAAGTCCATGTATAGTTGATAAAGACGCTAATACGGAGATTGCGGCAAAACGTATTGCATGGGGTAAAACAATCAATGCCGGTCAGACCTGCATTGCTCCTGATTATCTGTTCATTCACAGTACGGTGAAAGAGCAGTTTGTCGAAAAATACAAAAAAGCAATTGTCCGCATGTTTGGCGACGACAGTAAACAAAGCAAACATTATGCACGTATAGTGAACGACAAAGCCATGGAACGCCTGAAAAAACTGATGCAACACGGCGATATCATTTTTGGCGGAAATATCGACGAAACAGAAAGATATATCGCTCCAACACTGATTGATAACGTAAAACCCGAATATCCGGTTATGCAAGAAGAGATATTCGGACCAATTCTGCCGATTATGACTTTCGACGATATCGGACAAGTGATTGATTATGTAAATACTCACGAAAAACCGCTTGCTTTTTATTATTTTGGTAACAATAAATCTGCAAAAAACGTTTTGTATAAAACAACATCCGGCGGAGGCTGCATCAACGACACTTTGATGCACATAGCAAACCACAATTTGCCTTTCGGCGGAACAGGCAACAGCGGCATGGGTAAATATCATGGAAAAGACAGTTTTCTGGCATTCAGCAATAAACGAGCAATTGTAAACAGCTCAACCTGCTTCGATATTGTAATGAAATACGCTCCATTTAAGCATTTTGGTATAATCAAAAAAATTTAAATTGTCAATGAAATGAAAATAAATATGAAAAATTTACTATTACTTTTCTGTGCTTTTTTTTATTTGCCTCTTGATGCACAGACTCAAGCGCCTTCACGCCTCACTACCAACCT
>JAISXV010000040.1 GCA_031270335.1 Prevotellaceae bacterium
CTCTCTCTCTCTCTCTCTCTCTCTCTCTCTCTCTCTCTCTCTCTCTCTCTCTCTCTCTCTCTCTCTCTCTCTCTCTCTCTCTCTCTCTCTCTCTCTCTCTCTCTCTCTCTCTCTGCAAAAATCACACCAAAGTATTCAACAACAGAGTTTATCACAGAAAAACCATCTGCTTTGTTCTCTCTCACTGCGTATTTTTCGCTGCTTTTGTATTCCGCTATGTCTAAAATTCCGACCATAATTTTCAAAATTTTACATACTTAATCGTTCCTTTTGCAAATAATGTGACAAAGGTATAACAAATTTTTAATACGAACCAAACAAAACGTAAAAAAAATTGTTAAAACAATCATTTTTGTTGTCAAAAGTTTGATTTACAGAATTAAATTTTTACAAAAAAATTATATGACAGTCGAAGTTTTGCCACTAATTACATGAATGAACCCAATTTTTTTCAAGATTCCGACGAATTATTTCATTTTTTCTGAGAAAGATTAGTATCTATAAGATTAATAGAATTTCCTTTTGGCGCAATAATCCTATTAATCTTTTAATCCTGTAAATTTTGTCGTACATCCTGAGACCTGCTACAATTATTTCGGCAGCCATGTACAGATATGCGAATCGTCCCAGTTATCGACGGAAGCATAGTCAATTATGCGGATTGTTCCCTGCGTTGTCGGCACGATAAATTCCATACGCGTACTTGCAAGCGTCGGTTTTGTTTTGGTAACTTTCACCAGACCGACTTTATCGGCTTTGACTGTGACCGGCTGATTGTAATCCTTGTCCATGTTTTCGGAGCGTGCCAGAACGTGCTTGATTCAATACCGTTTGCACTCCAGCCGAGTTCGGTGATTTGCGTTTTAGGCGGATTGCCGATTTGCGCAATGAGACAGTCAGCCTGTTTCTTCAGACTTTCGAGTACCTTCGTGTCGGGATTAACCCAGTCGTAATATTCTTCCATGGCGAGCATGGTACACTTGCGTTCCATCATGTCGCCGTTCTTGTTTCCGGGTTGATTTTCAACCTCCGTACAGCTGATACTGCCGTTTGGACGCTGTGCAGTTAGTATATCTCCCACCGTTTCATCCAAAATCTTTCTCAATTCGAGGTCTTGTGTATGGCGATAGAACATACATCCGGAACGCACAACACCCTTATTCCAGTGTTCAATGGAATTTTGAATGTCATTTTCGAGAAATCCCGATAACTTAACAACATTCGGCGGAAGCGAATACTGTTGATCTTCGACCTTAGCCTTCGCTCCCTGACCGAATATATTTACCGGCAATAAAGCCAGTAATACAATAACTAATAATAGACTTCTTTTTGTTATATCAATAATATTTTATTTAATCCTCCGTAAAAAAAGCAAAACAAGTCATATCTTCCTTTTCGATTTCGTAATATGGCACGAAACGCAAAGTCGCATCATTTACTCCCGCTATCTTAAAACGAATAGCATGATTGTGACCCTGTTCATGTTCATGATCGTCTTCAGGCTGAAGTTTTCCGGCAAGTTGCGACGCCGGAAACGGCAATGTTACCTCTCCTTTCGATACACTTTCGCCCGTAACAGCCATCAGTACCGGTCCGTATTCGAGGGCGTGAGCATGTTTATCCTTGTCGCAATAGGGTTTGTTAGTCCCTTCGTATTTGGTGATTTTGAAACCGATCGGAAGGGTAAAACTTACTATGTCTCCGTTCGACCATTCGCGCTGAAGGCTGACGTAACTGCCGGGAGCGCCGGTAGCGACCTTTTTCCCGTTGACCGATATATCCATCGGCTTGGTAGCCCACGAGGGAATGCGAATCCGGATATTGCTCGCCGCTTTTTTCCCAAGTGATAATTTCAGTTTCACGTCTGTGTGATTTGGAAACCGGGTTACCATCTCCATTTTGAAAGATTTTCCGTTCTGTCCCCATGTTATTTGAGAGGGATAAAAGAGATCGACAAAAACGCCGTCTTCCGCTTTTGTATAGACAAACTCCGGCAATGCAGAGAAAATTCGTGTTCCCTGCAACTCGCAACAGGTATTGATTTTTTTGCCGCCTTCTTTCTTGTGAACCAGATTCGTATGATACCGGATAGCACCGTCATGCGCCTGACCGGCAAGCACAACATTGTATATGGATTTTTCAATTTCGTTGACGTATTTTTCTTCTTTAGGATACAGTAGATGAAGCCGTTGATTGAGAAAAATCCAGAACACATTGCCGCAAAGTTCGCCCGCCCCGTAAAAAAGATTGGACTTCGGCGGGAACGGAGCGCCTTCGCATACGCTGATAGCACCTCCGACATGTTGATAATACTCTTTATAGAGATCCCAACCTCCGAAAACAGCGTCTAAATATTGCTGTTCGCCAGTTGCCCTGTACAGGTCGGCGTAGGATTCCAGCGTGGGAATCAGGTAGGAATGTGGACGGTCGTAGGGCAGTTTCCAGATTGCATCGACGTCGCGGTCAATCAGCTGTTCCATCCAATAAGGTTCGATATAGTGACGCTGTACGACCTGCAAGTCTTCCGGTTTACCAACAGACGTATTATACAGGCGCGTACTGGCGATGATTCCCTGTCGTCCGTGATGACCGCGATACACCAATTCCGGCAAATACGGACAGCGATTGAACCAGTCGTAAAAAGCGCGCAACATCGGCAGCGCTTTCGGATTGCCGGCAATACTTGCCTCGATTAATCCATGAGTCAGCATCGCCCGGCAATATCCGCTGTTTTCATGATAGAAAAACATGTTTTCGGGATATCCCAGAATGTAATAACCGTTCGGGTCGCGACATTCTTCTATTCCATCGACAATTTCGTTCAGCCGTGTACGCAGACGTTTGTCTTCCGTCCACCGGAGATAATTTCCGGCGCCCAGCAGGAAACGTCCGGCATTCGAACTGAGCAGTTTGTCGATCCAGAAGTTTTCCGGTTTTTGAGTTGGAGCGGGTTTTCCGGCGCGTACGCGATATTCGTGAAGCATGTCGTCCACCGTGTAAGTGGTCATAAGATATTCGGCATTACGTTCCATTGTTGTCTTGAACGTACCGGGAGCAAGACTGACACCGTTTTTCGGAACCGACAGGTCGGTATTAACCGGCTTCCATGTCTCAGGCTGAGTGACGTTTTCGGGACGGTCAATCACTGCGCCTTCTCCCATCGGACGCTGCGGACGCAAAAACGCATGTTTGCCCAGATAACCGCGGTCGGAATCGGAAAGTACACGACCTTCCGCAACATCTTTTCCACCGGAAATCACTTCGAACCGCCACAGTTCAAACAGGAACTTTTTTTGGTCGGGAGTATTCAGTTTGGTAACGGTCAGACGTACATAACGCCCTTTGACCGGTTTTGCAGGACGGAAGTTTTCGATTTTCTCTACGGCAACTGTTTCGACTAAATCACTGCCGGTATGGTCGAATACGAGTTGCGGATGAGGGAATGCGGGGTCGTTGTCCGCCTCGATTCTGAATCGTAACGGGAAGTTCGCCCGCGATGAAGGATTGGTGCCGACAATAAGAGGATACAGTTTCACTTCGTCAATATCCCTGGGATTACCCAAATCGACCTGTAACCAGACCGGCTGGTCGGCGGAAGTTTTCTCTTTCGAAGTATAAACCGGATGATGAGCACGAACCGGAAACGCTGTACATGCAATACGCTCTATCCCCATCGGTCCACCGAAAAGATCGGACGCCTCAGGATACAGGTCTTGCCGGTGTGCTGCTTTTAGATTCGTTTCCTGAGCATAAAGAGTTGTTCCCGATAAAATCAGGAAACCAAAAAGGAAAAATACATTTCTATTTGTCATAATATAAGTTTTTTATGGGGATTCCTAAAAACTATTTTGTCTATTTTGATTTTTATAGGGAGCCGAAATCCCCCTTTAAAACTCCGAATAAAAATCGTTGTAAAGATAATACAAAAAAAAATACCATTGACATTTTTCGTTGAAAAGAATCTACATGTCTGTATATTAGCGATATGGTTTTCACAAAATTTTTCAGGAAATTCTTAAAAACTCGTTCTTTTCAGAGGAAGAAGAATAAAGATTGCGGTTTTTGGGATCAAGTTGAATTTTAGATAAATGATCGATTAAGTTTCATGCGTTTTTTTAGATTTGACGTTTACGTCGCATTGAGCACGCTGTTACGCAGTCGGCGGATAAGTGGAACAGCGAAATGGAAGAAGCAATTGAGAAGGTTTTCAAATGTCACGAGAACTAAAAAAAGCATATCAAATCAGTCAGGATTTTAAGCAATAGTACGACATCGGCAATCGAATTAAAACAACAGCACAAATTACCGGGAACTTGTATCAATGGTATTTGCAGGCGGCTTCAATCGAAGAATTTATGAGCCTTATAAAAATGCTGCGCAAGCACGAACAGCAGATTATAAATTACTTCCGGCACGGGGCTACTAACGCTAAAGTAGAATGTCTTAACAGGAAAATACAACGATTTATAACTAACAACTACGGACTCAGGGACAAAGATTTCTTCCTCTTCCGTGTGGCCGGTTATTTTTCCTGATAGCGCCTCAAAAAAAGATTTAGCCAGAAACTTTATTTTTGCATATCAAATTTTGTTCATACCTTTACGACTTAAAATGGAAATTCAATAGATATAAAAAGGAAATAAATTAACATAAAAAAAGATGAAAAGAATAAACATTTTACTTTTATTGCTTGTTGTAGGCAGACTGGCGTATGGTCGAGAGTACCACGTTTCTATGAAGGGCAACGACGCTAATCAAGGAACGGAAGCGATGCCATTCAAGACTGTCGGACGCGCTGCTTTGGTGGCATATCCTGGAGATGTGATTACCGTTCATGCGGGCACATATCGTGAATGTATAAATCCTCCGCGCGGGGGAGCAGACGAAGATACACGTATTGTCTATCGGGCGGCGCCCGGAGAACGTGTTGAAATCAAAGGCTCCGAAGTCGTCAACACCTGGACAAAGGAAGCTGGCGGAGTATGGAAAGTCATCTTGCCGAACAGTTTTTTCGGCGACTACAATCCTTATGCCGACCTGATTTATGGCGACTGGTTCGACGGGTGCGGCAGGATACATCACACCGGCGAAGTTTTTCTGAACAACAAGTCGCTCTACGAAAAGGAAACGCTCGATAAAGTTCGTAATCCCGAAATCCACCCCGGAAGTAAAGAACCCGAAGCCTCGAAATACGTCTGGTATTGCGAAAGCGACGCTGAAAACACTACCATCTGGGCAAACTTCCACCAATACAATCCCAATAAGGAACTTGTGGAAATCAGTGTTCGACGCGCCTGTTTCTATCCCGAAAAACAGGGAATCAACTATCTGACTGTCGACGGTTTTCACATCAGCGAGGCGGCTTCGCAATGGGCGGCTCCTACAGCGGAACAGATCGGGATGATCGGCACGCACTGGAACAAAGGCTGGATCATCGAAAACAACGTTATCAGCAATGCGAAATGTTCGGGAATCACGCTCGGTAAAGAACGCTGCACAGGTCATAACGTCTGGTTGAACGACATGAGTATCGACGGCTCGCTGCACTACATCGAAGTTACCTTCCGCACCATCCGCAACGGTTGGAACAAAGAAAACATTGGCTCGCACATCATCCGCAACAACGAAATCTTCGCCTGTGAACAGACCGGAATCTGCGGCAGTATGGGCGCGGCCTTCAGCATTGTCGAAAACAATTATATCCATGACATTTGGGTCAAACGGCAGTTCGACGGAGCTGAAATCGCCGGCATTAAGTTTCACGCGGCTATTGACACGCAGATTCGTAACAATCGCATCTGTCGTGTAGGACGCGGGATGTGGCTCGACTGGATGGCGCAGGGGACGCGTATTTCGCACAATCTCGCTTACGAAAACGATTTGGAAGATATATTTTTCGAGGTTGACCATGGTCCGTTTCTTGTGGACAACAATATTTTTGCCTCGCCGGTGAGCGTGTGGGAGATGTCGCAGGGAGGCGCTTATGTTCACAATCTTATAGCGGGGATTGTCCGTCCTTCGCAGGAGAAAGGACGTTA
>JAISXV010000055.1 GCA_031270335.1 Prevotellaceae bacterium
TTATCGTTCGGTAAATGGGAAGGACCCGAACAAACTACAGAAGAAATTAAAACAGAGATAAAAAATAACAGACATTTCGCAAGAAAAGACTTGATATTAGAGTAATGAAATATTTATTATGCCGCACAATTCGCTGATTTCTTTAAGATAAGCATTTGAGTTCTGGTTGTTTATCACCGGAAGCAAAACAGCAAAAATACAAAAACGTCACGAACATGTTCCCAGTCGTTTTGTTTCAAACTTTTGCTTCATCATGATTTCGATTTAATCCGTTTTTCCAATGTTTCGATGCCGACAGACCTTCCAAACAGAGATGATTTAAACGGATTTTCCACCTTTTCGACGTTCTTATTCAAAGCCGAACAGACAAAATGATAAAAATCACACTTTACAGTAAAATTTTTTCACAATTTGCAAGTTATAATCACTTGATAAACAGTCTGCAATTTGAGATTGTAAAAAAAATATCAAATACAGAAAAAAAATGTTTGGTGCATTATATTTTTTATTAATTTTGCGCCATAAAAATGTTGCGGAGGTGACAGTGTTATTTATCTAATTGTTAATAAAAAAATGCTATGGAATGTATATTTGATTCATCTTGAAAAATTGTTGCAGAAAAGTACGAAATATGAAGTATGAAGTATGAAGTATGAAGTATGAAGTATGAAGTACGAAGTATGAAGTATGAAGTATGAAGTTGCGGATTTATAGCGAAAATAGCGAAATCTGCCTGTTATGAAGATACCTTATTTTAAGATATCGAACTGTACCTTAACTTTTGCGAAAGCAAAAGGAATTTATTAAAAAAACAAAAAAAACGAATTATTTATTTTAAAGTAAAATGTTTAAAAAAATTAAAAAAGTGAGAGTAATAATAATATGTATGTTGCTCTCAATGATTTCCTTGAATGTCGAGTTGAATGCACAGAACATCAATATCAAGGGAAAAGTGATTGATACGGAGGGTAATGCTTTATCCGGAACAACCGTATTAGTGAAAGGAACCTCCATTGGCGTTTCGACAAGCGACAATGGCGACTATACACTGAACAATGTACCAAAGGGAAGTGTTATAGAATTTACTCTGATCGGTTATAATAAACAGGAAATCACTGTTACTGACCAGAATATTATCAATGTTACTTTGCTGGAAGGAACTCAGGAACTCGACGAAATAGTTGTTATCGGATATGGAACCGTGAGAAAACGCGACTTGACCGGTTCGGTGACTTCAATTCGTTCCGAGGATATTGTGAAAACAAATTTGCCGTCGTTGAACCACATTCTGAAAACTCAGGTGCCTATCGACGTCAGACCAGGCGGTTTGGAGCCCGGATCAAATCCGGCTATCGAAATCCGCGGAAACAACGTTCTTAACAGTAGCATCAGTAATAACAATCCTTTGTGGGTTGTTGACGGAGTGCCGATGCAAAGTTCAAGTATGATAATCAATCCTTACGACATCGTTTCGGTAGATATTTTGCAGGATGCTTCGGCGGCTGCAATCTACGGTTCGAGAGGAGCTAACGGCGTCATTATCGTAACGACTAAACAGGCGCAGATAGGAGTTGAAAAAGTGAGTGTTACCTACAATGGCTGGGCTGGGTTTGACAAAGTGACCCGTCGTCCGCAACTGATGAACGGACCACAGTTTACCGCTTACAAACGGGCGGCATGGTTCAATAGTGGAAATCTCAGCAGTATCGCCGACGCTACGCTCGAAAAAGCGCTTGCCGGCGATTACGACGGATCGATTTTCGACAGTGAGCAACTGAAAGCTATCGAACAGGGTATTTCGACCGACTGGTACGATATGGTGTATAGCGGTACAGCGTTCAACATGAACCATAACCTGACTGTCAGCACTTCGGGGAAAACGACGGGAACCGTCATATCGCTCGGATATCTGACGCAGGAATCGCTGGTGCCATACGCCGGATACGACCGTTACAACGTCAATTTCAGTAACAAACTGAAACCGTCGGATCGTGTGGAATTTACAACCAAAATTCTTGGAACTTATTCCAAGAACGATCATGCTACGGGCGCTGTAGATCTTTTGTATCAGTTGACTCCATTGGCAAATCCATACGACGACGATGGCAACATGCGATTGTATGTAGGCACCGACGCGTTTGAGACAAATCCCGTGCTGGAAGCGGAAAACAGCCTGAACGAAGTGTTCGATTACAACATCATCGGTTCTGTTGCAATGAAATGGAACATCTGGGACAATCTGCATTACGAAATTGCTGCAAGAGGCGACTATTCTAATTCGGATAACGGACAGTTCGACGACGTTCTGACGCTCGACAGGCAAGGTACAAAACCGCCTGCGGCACAGTATTCGAAAACAACAACGTTAGCCACTACTTTCGATAACATTTTGTCGTATAATAAAGAATTTGGTAAGATTCACCGTATCGACGCTATGGCAGCGTTCAATGCCGAAACTTATACCTCAAAAAATCTTTATTTAAGAACGGAAGATATGACTTTCGACGGTTTGTATTACAATATGGGAACTGCCAGCACCGTTCTGGGTAAAAGCAGTAGCTTAACAGAATGGACGATTATGTCGTTTATGGGAAGATTAAACTATTCCCTGCTCAATCGTTATCTCTTTACCGCAACTTTCCGTCGCGACGGTTCATCGCGCCTGCCTACAGGTAATAAATGGACTCAATATCCTGCATTTGCCGTTTCGTGGTTACTTGGTGAAGAACCTTTTATGGCGGCGTTGAAAGATAAATTTCTGGACAATCTGAAACTGCGGCTTTCGTATGGTAATGTTGGAAAAATGAGTATAGCGCCCTATTCTACGCTCGGCGCTCTTGGCGTTGGGAACTGGTATGCTTTTGACAGTACGCCCGTTTCAAGTTATATACCCAATGCCATACCAAACACAAATCTGAAATGGGAAAAAACAACTGAATACAATCTCGGTATAGATTTCAGTATCTACAAAGGAAGGCTGAGCGGCACCATCGATCTGTACGACAAGAATACCAACGGTTTGATCATGTCTCGTAATCTGCCGCTGACATCCGGTTTCAGCAGTTATCAGATGAATATCGGAAAGATTAATAACAGTGGCGTTCAGATTACTTTGAGAGGTGATATTATCCGCAACGACAAGTTTGTGTGGAACATGGGTATTGTTTTCTACAAGAACAAGAACAAAATCGTCGATTTGTACGGAGATAAACAGGACGACACAGGTTCGTCGTGGTTTATAGGTAAACCGATACGTGTATGGTACGGCTATAAGATGATAGGTATCTGGCAGGAAGAAGAAGCCGAACAGGCGGCGGTTTACGGCGCCAAGCCCGGATGGCCCAAACTCGAAGATGTTACAAACGAAGATCCTGAAAAACCGGCAATACGAGCTGCCGAAGACCGACAAATTATCCCTACCGATCCGAAATGGATAGGAAGTTTGAATACTTCGCTTGCTTACAAAGGATTTGATTTGTATATAAATATCAATACACGTCAAGGCTCGCGCGGCGGAAGTTCGGAATACCAGACCGGCGAACCGGGACGCCGTAATGTGATGCAGGAAGACTACTGGACGCGGGAAAACCGGTCGAACAAACATCCTATGGCGTATGCTCTCGGCGCTTTTAAAACCGGCGGTCCCAATAACAGTGAAAACGGTCTTGGCGATTACAGTCTTTTTGACCTCTCGTATATCCGTCTGGCAAATGTCTCGCTTGGATACACTTTGCCGAGTATTTTCACTAAAAAATTCAGCGTAAGTAATGCCAGAGTTTTTGTAAACGTAAATAATCCTTATGTATATGCGCCGAATTATAAAGGCAACGACCCCGAAAATACCGGCAGAGGTTATCCGATGGTTACTGCCTGGCAATTTGGTTTAAATCTTAGTTTTTAATTATAAAATGTCAAAAACAATGAAAAAGATATTTATTAAATTATTCATTTTAACTGCTCCATTATTTTTCTTCACTACTTGCGACCTTGAGGAGCATCCCATGTCGGTTCTCTCTCCGGGCGGGTATTATCAAACTCAAAAAGGTATTGAGTCATTGGTTAATGGAATATACCAGGTCTCGCGCAATCTTGAGAAAATACCGGATCCGTTGCACAGAATCAATGTGTTCGGTACGGATACCGAACAGGCAGCCGAAGCGTTTGATACCCGCTCTCTTAACTGG
Organism: Prevotellaceae bacterium; assembly: GCA_031270335.1. Lineage (GTDB taxonomy): Bacteria > Bacteroidota > Bacteroidia > Bacteroidales > UBA932 > JAIRLF01. The sequence continues at coordinate 4,185 of JAISXV010000055.1, forward strand.
TACGTCGTAACTC
>JAISXV010000084.1 GCA_031270335.1 Prevotellaceae bacterium
GCCTTCGAAATTACCGACGCTATTACGGAAGACGGATTCGTCCCGAACTTCTACGCCGTGAACAACTACAAATCCCGCGACCGTTCACAGCCTCCTGTCGGTTCGCTGGCGGTGTGGAACATTTATCGCAAGTACAAGGAAAAATGGTTTCTCGAACTTGTGTACGACAAACTGCTGAGCTGGAACCGCTGGTGGGACAAAAACCGTAACACCGACGGTCTGCTCTGCTGGGGAAGCGCTCCGTACGAAAAGGTAACGTACCGCTACTGGGAAACAACCGGCATCAACGGAACATTCGGCGGCGCTTTAGAATCGGGACTGGACAATTCGCACATGTACGACAAAATCCCATTCGACAAGGAAAGACATACACAAAAGTTGAACGACGCCGGATTGTCGGGATTGTATGTGATGGACTGCGACTTGCTTGCGAAAATCGCCGACGAACTCGGTAAACGTAAAGACGCTAAGGAACTGCGTAAACGCGGCGACTTGTATCGTAAAAATCTTGGCAAACTCTGGGACGAAGAAAACGGATTGTATTACAACCGCCATACCGATACCGCAAAATTCAACCGGCGCATATCGCCCACGAATTTCTATCCTATGCTTGCTAACGCTCCCACGCAGCAACAGGCTGAACGTATGGTCAAAGAACATCTGCTTAATCCGGAAGAGTTCTGGGGCGAATGGGTTATCCCGTCAACTCCCCGCAACGACCCCGCATACAAAGACAATACTTACTGGCGAGGACGTATCTGGGCGCCGTTAAACTTCCTTGTATATATGGGCTTGCGTAATTACGACCTGCCCGAAGCAAGAAAAGCGTTGTCCGAAAAGTCGAAGAACCTGCTGCTGAAAGGTTGGCTGAAAGACGGGTATGTGTTTGAAAACTACAACGCAGACACCGGCGTCGGCGACGATGTCGGAAACAGTGACAAATTCTACCACTGGGGCGCATTACTCGGATTCATCACTCTGATTGAAGAAGGTTATTTTACAAGCGAATTGTAAAAAAAAGTGTATATTTGCATAATTTATTTTTAGTATGAATGTTTAAAATTTATTGCAAATGAAGAAGTTATTAATTACATTAGTGGTTTGTTGCTGTTCGGTTATGCTTTTTTCCCAAAAAATCACCGTTACATCCGGTTCGGTTGATTTCGTGAACAATCAGAAAGTTATACAGTTTGTTTTCACATTCGAAAACATGGGTGTAGGCAAAATGTCCGAAATTGAATATGTCGAAAAAAAGGTCTCCGACTATAACAATAAAGAAGCAGGCAGAGGAGACCAGTGGAGAGAATCGTGGATAAGGGACAGAGAAACACGTTTTGTTCCCAAATTCAAAGAATTGTTCGACAAGCACATGGAGAAGTTCGGGATTGTAGTCGGCGATGTTAACAGCGAAGGCGCCGAATACCGGATCGCAGTCAATACCGATTTTACCGAACCCGGTTTCAATGTGGGAGTAGTGAGGAAAAATGCTGAAATTGACCTCACTTGTAAAGTCTATAGTATTGCCACAGGCGCTGAAGTTGCCGTTATAAAGGTATATAATGCGTCGGCAAATAACTTTTGGGGCACTGATTTTGATACCGGATTCAGGATTCAGGAATGTTACGCAAAAGCAGGCAGAGAATTAGCGAAGTTTTTAATCAAGAAGGCAAAACTGAAATAGAGTAAAACCGTCTATAACAGTGGCGTCAGCAATCGTGCGATTCCTTCCTTGGCGTGTTTATTCCATGGTCGGTTTTCCCATTTTTCGGGATTGACGGGTTTGCTGTTGTTTTGGATATCTATCTGGAAAGTTTTTTCCAACTGTTTGGTTGTCTGTTCGTCGTAGATGATTGCCATTACTTCGAAATTGTGTTCGAAACTGCGCATGTCGATATTTGCCGAGCCTACCGCCGATAAATGACCGTCGGCGGTGATGAATTTCGAATGAATAAAACCCTTATTGTACAGATACACTTTTACTCCGGCGTCCATCAGTTCGCCGAGATATGATAAAGTACACCAGTAAACCAGATGCGAATCGTTGTTTTCTGGCAACAGCAAACGCACATCCACGCCGCTTAACGAGGCTGTTTTTATTGCGGTCAGCACGCCTTCGTTGGGCGTAAAATACGGAGTTGTGATGTAGATATGATGCTTTGCGCTATTAATAATCGAAAAATAAGCCTGCATGATACTTGCCCAGTCGCTGTCGGGACCCGAAGTTAATATCTGTATCAAAATCTGTTTGTTAACAGTGTTATCGGGGAAATATAACTTGTGTTTTCTCAGCAGAATCTCTTTCGATACAAAATACCAGTCGACCATGAAAATAGCCTGTAGCGACTGTACCGATTCGCCTTCGAGTTTGATATGAGTATCAGCCCAATAGCCGAACGCTCCGCCGGTGATATACCTGTCGGCGATGTTTATTCCGCCCATGAAAGCGACTTTTCCATCAACGACAAGGATTTTGCGGTGATTACGATAGTTCAGTTTGCTCGAAAGAAAAGGAAAACGAACTTTCATAAACGGTTTTATTTTCACGTTAGCCCGGCGAATCTCTCTGATAAACCGTCGCGAAAGACTCCAACTGCCTACATCATCGTATATTACACGCACTTTGACCCCCTCTTTGGCTTTACGTATCAGGATTTTCTTTATTTCGTTGCCGATTTCGTCGTCTTCGATGATGTAAAACTCCATGTGAATATGATCTTTAGCTGAGAGGAGAGCCTCTTTTATCGCGTCAAAAGTTTGCGTTCCGGTGTGATACATTTCTATCGAATTTCTTTCGGTAATGATTGCTTTACTGTTATTTAGCAATAAAGTCATGATGTTTTTGAAGCCGGTTTTTTCGGGATAATCTTCGAATATTTCGCTTTTACGCAGCATCAATATCTGCTGTCGTTTCAGACGGTCGAGATATTTCATGTCTTTCAGCGCTTTACGGCTGAATATTTTGGTTTTGCGATAGTTTTGCCCGAAAAAGATGTACAGGATAAGACCTATCACCGGCAGGAAGTAAAGCACAATGACCCACATCATTGTACGTATCGGGTCGCGCTTGGTGTGATTGCGAACCATGACGGCAGAAACAGTAATCACCGTCACATAATGGGCGATTATAAACGCCTTCCACATATCATCTACATAATTCATCATAACAAATTCAAATAACTAAGTACAAGAATAAGAGCCATAAACAGCAAAGCAAACAAAACGTAATGCTGAATTTTTCCGGTCTGGAACACAGCAAGTTTGGCGAGTTTATCATTAATATCTTTTAAAAACCTGTCAATCAAACGTGTTTTTAACATCGTTTGTTCATTTCCATACTTGCGTTTTGTGGGAAACAAGTCGTTTTCGGCGATGGGTTCCATACTGCTTTCGGCGTTTTTCGAGGGAATCAGGAGTTTTTCCAGATTGTCCGAAAACGAAAAAGCGGTATATTGCAGTTTCGGAGTTGGAGCGGTGTATCCGCAACCCCATACAGGCGCTTGAACGACAGTCCGTTTCGATAAAACGCGTTTTCGCAACAGCCATACGGCGACAATCAGAATGACGAATATCGACGACACAATACAAACGTTTTGTAACGAAGATATTAGAAGGTAATAAACAATATTTTCCACGTAAAATACATCTTTCGTGATTCCGGAAATCAAATTCAGTATCACAAACGGACAAAATGCTACGACCAGCATCATTGTAAACGGTAATAATAACGGCAAAATCATCGATTTATGTTCACCGACGCTTACATTTTCAGGGCTGCGGCTGTTGCCGAGAAACGATATACCGAACGCTTTGGTGAACGCAATTATCGACATACCGCCCGCCAAAACCAGCGACACCACAACAAACAAAAGTAAAAACGCTTTTGCCGGCTCAATACCGCTTAATAATGAGAACAATCCGTTGTAGAGAATAAATTCCGAAATAAATCCGTTCAACGGCGGTAACGCGCAGATTGCAATCGCTCCGGCAAGGAAAAATATTGCCGTACAAGGCATTGCACGCATCGCTCCGCCCATCTTGTCCATTATCTGCGTATGCGTTGATTTGCACAGTGTTCCGGCGCTGAAAAACAACATCGACTTAAACATCGAATGATTGAAAGTGTGCAACAGCGCGCCCGCATATCCCGCAAAACTCAGTATCGGTTCGTTCCAGTAAGTCCCTGTTATTCCCATTCCTATGCCAAGTCCAATTATCCCGATGTTTTCGATGCTCGAATATGCAAGCAGTTTCTTTATATCCTTTTGACGGCTCGCCTTAAATATCCCGTAAACGGCTGTTATGCCGGATATCGACAAGACTATCAATGCGATGATAAACAAATCGTATTGCAGACAACTCACAACCCTCAGCAGCCCGTAGATTCCCATTTTGATGACCGCTCCCGACATGAACCCGCTCACGTTGCCCGACGCCGACGGATGTACTTCCGGAAGCCAGCTGTGAAGTGGAAAAAATCCCGCTTTTATCCCGAATCCAATGAAAAAGAGGATGAAAAGCGGATAGTTCCTGTTTTGTGAAAAATAGTCGGCGACGGCGTCGAATCCGCTTGAATAACTGTCGCTTCCGGCAATAGAAAATGCCGCCAAAAGAACAAACAGGCAAATGTGCATCTGAACAAGATAACTGATTGCGACCTTCAATTTCTCTTTGCGTTCGCCTTCGAAAATGACCAGAATAAATGTTGCGCCTGTCATCATTTCCCAAAACAACAGGAATGTCATTGTGTCGCGAAACAGTATAACGCCTAACATCGAGCAATATAGCCAAAGATATGCGGCATAGTGCAAAGATAATTCGGCGGCGGTTTTCTTTTTTTCGTACGATTTCAGATATCCTTTCGAATACCAAAACGCCGTCACGGAAACGATATTCAACAGAATCACAAACAGCGCCGACAGTTTATCGACATAAAATACAGGCTGCAAAAAACCCGTCGAATATAGCATCCGGTAAGCGCCGTCGAAAGAAAGAGTCTCGTACAGCAAACCAAACGAACCCAAAACGCCAAACATCAGCAATAGCAACGAAAACAAGCCTTTACTCCGTTTTGGAACAAAAAATACGACTGTCGATAACAGAGGCAAAATGCAAAATAACATAATCAATTCCATAAGGATATAATTTCCAAAACAACAGGGCAATGGTCTGATAATATCACATTATCAAGGATACCGGCGTTTTGCAGTTGCGGTTTCAGCGGCTCGGTGACGAGGAAATAATCAATTCTCCATCCGAGGTTTTTGCTTTTCGCGCCACTGCGATAACTCCACCACGAATATCGTTCGGGTTCAGTACAAAACTCGCGAAAAGTGTCTATCCAGCCCGATGCAACAAAATTGTCGAACCATTCACGTTCTTCGGGTAAAAATCCCGAAGTTTTCAGATGCCTGTTCGGATTATTGATGTCGATGGGTTTGTGGCAGATATTAAAATCGCCGGTGAGGATAATTTTCGGACGGTCTTCTCGCAATTTGTTGAGATACGCCATAATTTTTTCCAGAAATTCCATTTTGACAGATTGTCGTATTTCGCCGGTTGTCCCCGAGGGGAAATACGCGCAAATCAAAGTAATATCACCGAAATCGGCGCGTATTACCCTGCCTTCGGAATCAAACAAATCCACGCCTATGCCTTTCGACACAAAATCGGGCGCAATGCGTGACAACAAAGCTGTTCCGCTATATCCTCCCTTGAATGCAGGATACCAGTGACAATTGTATCCCAAATCTTCGAAATCCCGTGTATTTATCTGGTCGGGAACGGCTTTTATCTCCTGAAAACATACGGCGTCGGGATTTTCTTTTTTAAGAAAATCAATCAGCCCTTTATTTACCGCCGAACGTATTCCATTCAAATTCAATGATATCAATTTCATTATCTTATTCTTTTCATTTAACTCTTAACTCTTAGTTCTTAACTCTTAGTTTTCAACTTCCCCTGTATTTATCGTCGTCGCCTTCGATGATTTTCAAGTAACTGATGTAACGGCTTTCGCTGATTTCGCCCGATTCGACAGCCGCTTTCACCGCGCATCCGGGTTCGTGAGTATGGCTGCACATCCCAAATTTACAACCGGCTGCAACTCTGAATATCTCAGGAAAAAAATGATATATCTCCGACTTGTCCATGTCGATCAGTCCGAAGCCTTTTATTCCCGGAGAATCAATCACAAAACCATTATCAATCTCAAACATTTCGTAGAAAGTGGTAGTGTGCATACCTTTGTTATGCGCTCTGGATATTTCGCCTGTCTTGAGATTCAGTCCAGGCGCCAGACTGTTCATTATCGCCGATTTGCCTACTCCCGAATTTCCGGAAAACAGACTTATCTTGCCCGATATTTCCGCTTTAATCATGTCAAGATTAATGTTTTTGAGCGCCGACACTTCGAGGATCGTATATCCCGCACTAGAATACACGTATTTGAAATGTTCGAGTTCGTCCTTCAAACCGGTTGCAGTCAGCAAGTCAATCTTGTTTATCACAATCCATACGGGGATTTTGTACGCTTCGGCTGTTACCAGAAAACGGTCGATAAATTCGTATCTTGTTTCGGGTTGCGTAAGAGTAACTATCAGAAACACTTTGTCAATATTTGCCGCAAGGATATGAGCTTGACGCGAAAGATTTGTTGAACGTCGTATGATGTAGTTTTTTCTCGGCTCAACATCAATGATAACTCCTTTTTCTTTGGCTATTACGGAAAATTTAACCTTGTCGCCGACAGCAATAGGATTAGTTGTTTTCATATCTTTCAGACGTAATTTACCTCGCACAGTCGATAAATACAACTCTCCATTATCGCTGCGAACCATGTAATTACTCCCTGTATGCTTAACTATTAAACCTGTCATCTTAAATGTATTTTATTGCCGGAATCCTATCATAGAATCCGCACAAAAGTAGATATTAATACGCAAATATGCAAAAAACAACTATGGATATTTATTCCACCCGATTATATTTTCTTGAATATGGTGAGTTCTGATAAAGCCGGAAAACAATTTTTGCCCATTGATACAGTCAGGTCAAAATATCTCCATTATATATCGCCTTATATTTTATTAAGCAATTAATTTATGATCAAAAACTATAGAAAATATTGCACAATCAAAATAGAATCTGTACTTTTGTCTAAAATTTAGATGATTTTAGAAATTTAGAAAAATGGCTTGCAAACCTTTTTTATACGGCATGTATGATATTTTTATGAAAAAAGGAATATTATTTATCGGTTTTTTTACAATTATTTGTTCCTGTAATCACCGTTTACCCAATCAGCGTTGGATAGAAGAACTTTTAAATACAAGAACTGACAGTACGATTACATTAAATGTTCTGTCTAATGTGGTCAATGAATATCCATTAAGCAAACTTATTGATTCCGTTCGTTATGTAGAACTGGATAACTCTGACGAAGCTTTACTTTCACATATCAGAAATATTAAGATTATCAATGATATGATATATGTACTGGACTTGAATTCCCGTTTGAAATGTTTTGACAGTCAGGGTAAATTTATTCGTAACGCCTATAATAAAGGAGGCGGTCCCGAAGAAATATCGCATTTTATAGATTTTGATGTGGACGAAAATAACCTGTATATTTTGGATGGAGCGAAAGTAGCGTTATTTACTTTTACTCACAATGGCGTATTCGTGAGTAAACAAAATCTTCCTTTTCGGGCGGAAGCATTCAAACGTGTACCGGACAATAAGTATCTGTTTCGTTTATCACGATTTAGCGATTTAAAAAGTAAAGAAGAAAAAGCAGGTGATAGAATTGTACTTACCGACGACAAATTCACTCCAATATACAGCATCTTACGTGCAGTTGAAGACAGCCCGCTTCCTTTGTGTGTTTATCCGTTTTTTGAAAACAGGACAAAACCCAAATATTTCTGTGATGAAATGGGTTATGGACTTTTTGAAAAAAGAGATACTGTCCTTTTTATGAAATACCATCTGGATTTTGACGGAAAATATTTTAATGAAGATCTGGAACATTACAAGTTTACCGATGAAGAAGAAAGATATTGGGCAACAAGATCTCCTCTCCATAATGAGGATTATATATTGCAAGCGTTCTATGCAGGGTTGCAACGCACGGGAACATTATTGATACGCTTAAAGGATAACAAGATTATGTTTATAAAAAAACTAATACAGGACAGAAACGATATTCTTGATTTTTCGATTCTTCATACTTTAGGATATGATTATGCAACCAATGAATTTTATGGAACTTCAAACTATCTGGATCTGGATGCTGTTGTTAATGAAAAAGACAAAGATCTCATTCGGCAAAAAATGTCTCCTGAAGTACAGCCTTTTTTGCTTAGACAAAATATTGAAGTAACAACTAATTGTATTTTAATGTTTTACAAGTTAAAGCAAAATATTGAATTTCCAGACGAATAAAATGAATAATAGCCTTTTGTGCTCTTTGCGTTTAAATTTCTATCACCCGTCGCGAGGGCGTAAAAATACTCCTGACTTCGACACTTTTCCAGTGCGTATTTTATAACAATTTGCAAATAAATATATTATGGATTTTGTGTCACCGATTTGGGTGACGCATTGTCGAAGTCAGGAGATAAGAGATTGCAATGCAGACCTTATTTCCCTTAAAAACACCTTAGTAGCCTACGATTACCAACCCATTCAACCTTATTTTCGATCCATAAAATAAGGTTACAGATGTGGGGAATCATACGTGCTACGAAGGTGTTTTTCGGGGAAATAAGGTTTTTTATTTAATCGCAAAAAGTATCATGCAAAGAATATATAACTTCTTTGCGATACCCATTGCGTTCTTTGCGTTTAAAAAATATTCGAAGTATACAAAACCTTAGTAGCCTGCGATTACCAACCCATTCGACCTTATTTTCGATCCATAAAATAAGGTTACAGATGTGGGGAATCATACGTGCTACTAAGGTGTTTTTCGGGGAAATAAGGTTTCTTATTTAATCGCAAAAAGTATCATGCAAAGAATATATAACTTCTCTGCGATACCCCTTGCGTTCTTTGCGTTTAAAAAATATTCGAAGCATACATTGTTCAATCCCGATTAAGATTAATAGGATTGTAGGATTAGTAGGATTCCTTGGTCAATTAATCCTATCAATCTTTTAATCCTATGAATCCTAATCAGTTTTGTGTTTATATTTTGTGCCCCAAAAAAAGCGGATTTTATATCAATTTCGAAAAAAATCTTTACCTTTGCGGCAACTTTTATTAATTAAAATCAAATAAAGATGAATAACATCAAATTAAAGATTCTCTACTTATCGCTCTCGGTTTTCACGGCGTGTTCATACAATTTTAGTGTGATAACGATAGAGACGGATCCCGATAACGGGCAATTTATTATTAAGGAATCGGGACAGCCGGTCTTGCAGTACAATTATCATACGGTTTACGAACAGGATGTTGTGCGTTCCGAAAGTCAGAAGAACAAAAAACTTGAGTATTATCCGATAGGCGGCGTCTATCTTGACGAGTACTACAAAAGCAATCCCGCTGTGAGCAACGACGGTAAGGCGACGTCGGCAATATGGGCGGTTCCGCGTAGCGATTACATTCATCCGCTGTACGGACTTGACGGCGAAATGCTGACTAACGACTGGCCCGACGCCGATCATCCTCATCACAGGGGTATCTTTTGGGCCTGGCCCGAAGTAGAATACGGCTCTCAACGTGGAGATATCTACGCTTTACAGAGAGTTTTCGCCCGTCCGACGGAAAGAGTACAATGGATTACCAATTTGAAATATGCCGAAATCACAGCCGGAAACAAATGGATGTGGGAAGATCGGGAGGCGATTGTCGATGAACAGGTAACTATACGTGCATATCGCGCATCGGAAGGACGTCGCGTTATCGACCTGACTGTTCGGATGCAGGCGCTTGTGGACAGCATCACGATTGCGACGCGTTTCACCAACAGTTACGGCGGTTTGAACGTGCGGATGGCAACGCCGCAAAATCAGACGATTTCGTACTTTACTGACACGACTGCCGTTCCGCCGACGCAATGCCGGGCTACTTTCAGCGGGATCTTCGAAGGCAGTCAATCGACTTCAGGAATGACGATTCTGCAACACAGAGAAAATCCGGAATATCCGGGTCAATGGGTCGAATATCCGAATCTTTCGTGGGTACAGCCTACCTTTCCGACGCCGAACACCCGCTATCCGTTAAGCAAGGATAAACCGCTGATTCTGCGTTACCGGTTTATCGTTCATAAAGGAGAATTGAAAATGGATCCAAACTCAGACAATTATTAATTATTAATTATTAATTGTTAATTATTAATTAAAATATATATTATGTATTCAAGAAGACAGTTTATTAAGACAACGGCTACAGCAGCGATTGTAGCGCCGTTGATTGTGAAATCCTCTGTGGTTTCAGGGATGGGACATGTCGTTCCGAGCGACAAAATCAGTCTCGGTTTTATTGGTTGCGGCAGTATGGGAACCGCCAATCTTAACGAATGCGTTGGCAGGGAAGATGTTGTTCTCACCGCCGCCGCCGACGTCTGGAAACAACG
>JAISXV010000131.1 GCA_031270335.1 Prevotellaceae bacterium
TACTTCTTTCGAAAAAAAACTATGCATCCCAAAACACTTCATCATTTATTTTTTTACTAATTCTTTTTTTCATTTACAGGGCGAAATTAGTAAGAAAATTTTATACATACCAAAAAAAAGTGATATTTTTTTAAAAACCGACTTTTTAAAAGCATGAAATTATCTATCAATCAAAAAAGTATATGAATAAAAAAAATTTTTTACTACAAAGATTTTTTTTCTCAAAATCATGCCTCGATTACTCCTGATTGAACAAATTTATCCATGTTTTGTAATAAATGTTCGCATCTTTTCTCTTATTTACTGGAAATAATCCGAAAAGAATATCCTGCCATTATGTTCGCCGAGCCGATATGATTACTGCCGTTTGATTTGTTTTTCTGTATGCGTACAAAACCGTAATTTCCTCCGACTTCGATAAAGAAACGGTTGTAACCGCCACATTGATACGACAGTCCGATATTCCCCTGAACGCCAAAATTCACAGGACGTATTTCACCCGTAATCACCGACGTCCCGAACTCCGTACCGTTTTCGAGGATGTGAGCCAATGCCGGAACTCCGTCGGCAATGCGTGATTGTATTTCGTCAGGGATGGCTGTCCAGAGCGTGCCTGTTTTGTCTGCTCCGGCATATAATTTACTTGAGCCTTTGGATACCTGTTCGCCCGACATCAAAAACGAAACAAAAGGACCAGCATTTATATAAATCCGGTAAGGACTGTTTCCAAGAGTTTTACTCAACTGTAACGACACAGGTAACATCAGGTAATCGAATTTCACCGTGTTATTCACATCGGCATAAAAAGTTTGCGGAATGTATGTTGCCATTTCTCCAAGCGTTGCGGCTACTTCTTCCGTGATATCTGCGCCCATACTCGTCGCCATGTCCATAATCAGCTGGCTCGACGACATCGCTTGAACGCCATTCCGTTTTCCGCCCTGTCCGGCGTATTCCACTCCGAAACGTACCGAAAACTTGTCGTTTATTCCTATTTCGGTAAATATTCCTCCGCCGCCCGCCAGACGCGACGAATAACCGGCGCTTAACGGGTTTTCACTCCCCGAAACGATATTCGGAATAGCCAAACCTCCACGTATTCCAAGATTTACAGGCTGAGCGCCAATCTTAATACTAAATACAAAAAAACATAAAATCAATACTGCATTTCTCATTATACTACTGTTAAATTAATTATCATTGTTCGCAATTGCTATTTCGAGATATAGCGTCTTCGACTAACCAGTCGAGAACCTCCGAGATGCTTAACCCTGCGTGCAGAATCTGTTGCGGGATAATACTTGCTTCGCTCATTCCGGGAACAGTGTTGATTTCGAGGAAATACAGTCTGTCGCCGGAATAGATATAGTCGATACGCACCAAACCCCAGCATCCTAAACGATTACTGATTTTTTTAGTGAGCGATTTAACTCTGTCCGACAAATCATCCGGAATGTGCGCCGGGGTGATTTCTTCGGATTTACCTTCGTATTTAGCTTCGTAGTCGAAAAAACTGTTTTTGCTGAGTATCTGTGTAACAGGTAATTCAAGCGTCCGTTGATTCGTCAAATATATTCCATGCGACAATTCAATGCCTTCGACAAACGATTCTATTATCACGTCACAGTCTTCTTTTCGTGCGATATCGACGGCAACTTTTAAATCGTCAGCCGAATAAACTTTTGTAACGCCGAAACTGCTTCCGCCAACATTCGGCTTAACAAATACCGGATAAACGATTTTCTCTTCAATCTCAATCCGGTTGAAAACATCCGTCTTTTTCAGGAGAAAATCGTCTGCCATACTTATTCCCAAACTGCGCAGGTAACATTTACATGCATATTTATCGAAGGTGAGCGCCGACACAAAAGCGCTGCAAGTGGTGTACGGTATGCCAAGCAAATCGAAATAAGCCTGAAGGATACCATTTTCGCCCGGCGTTCCGTGTATAATGATAAACGCGCAGTCGAAACCGATTTTTTCGCAGTCGTGAACAAAACTGAAATCGTCCTTATTCACCGGAATACTCCGTCCGTCAGCGATATCGACCTTCCATTCCGACCCGCTGACAGATACTCTGTATGTCGAATATTTTTCTTTCGGAAGATGTTTTTCGATGGTAACAGAACTGCGTTCCGAAATGATTCTTTCCGCCGAATCACCTCCGTAAAGTATAGCGATATTTTTTTTCATCTTATATATTTTTTATAAATTTTCTGAGCAATCCAACTGATGCGACGTCTTCCATAATAAGCGCTACATTATCTCCTTTTCTTATCATTGTTTCATAGAACATAATATGGTTTAAAGTACACATTATGGCTCCTTTATTCATAACTTGTCCAATGTTTTCAATAAAATAACAGGGAACTAACTCTTCCGGATCTATTCCTAATTCCTTTTCTTTACCCATATACTTTTTATTTTGCAAAAGTACATGAAAAATTTAGATTTCCAAAACATGGATACAAATGGGCAAATCTTTTTTGAGGCGCTATTGCCTTTTTCCTGAGTTTGACACTTTTTTTCTTTGATTTTATAAACTCTGTGTTCTCCGTGTTCTCTGTGGTTAAAAAGATGATTAATAACCACAGAGCACACAGGGCACACAGAGAAATAAACTCTGTGCTCACAGTGATCTCTGTGTTTAACAAGGTGTTAAATAACCAGAGAGCACAGAGGTCACAGAGAAACTGTCCTATTTTTCCTTTGAAAAACTCTGTTTTTGAAAAGTTTGGCACGATTTTTGCGGAGAGAGCGAGCGAGATGGATTAGCGTATAAGATACATTTTCCATCAAAACAACAATAAAAAAGGTAATTACTATGAAAAATTTTATGTATAGTTATAAAGAAAAGAAAATTATGAAAAAAATTGTTTTGTTGGTTCTGTTCTGTATATTTGGGAGTCAGCAAATGTTCTCACAAGGTCTGGAGGCACAAACGGTGCATATCAAGGCTCCGGAGCAGTATCCCGAACCGGAAATGTCCTGGCAGCACGAGTATCATCAAACTCTGTGGATGAAACTGTTTCTTTCGTCGGTCGATGCGGTGAAGGGCGAAGGGCGACAGGTCAAAATGCGGGACAGAGGCGAATCGAAAGTAGAGACGACGTTCGAACAGGCGCTCGAAATCATCCGCAAGACCGACAATCTTACGCTCGGCATTCCCAAAATCGTCTATCTTGTCGGATGGCAGTATAACGGACACGATTCCAA
>JAISXV010000263.1 GCA_031270335.1 Prevotellaceae bacterium
GCGATTACTTCAACTATTCGCTGGCGGCAGCCGGAAAATATTTTCTGACACAAGAACTGGGTTTAACCATCGACGGAACAATGACCACCCGCCGTCCGAAAATCGAGGACTACGCCACATCCTATTATCCTTCGACTACTCAAACCAAAATCATGCTGGGGCGCGGAGGTCTCTTTTTCAATAACGACCGGTTGAGCCTGACTTCTCTGGTGTCCTGCATTGTGAAAACGAACAACCGTACGGTTCTCAACGTCAATAATCCCAATCCGGGAATGACTGATCTGAAAGCTTTGGCATTTAATTACAACATTCAGACGATTGGATGGACGACAGACGCAATTGTTTCTCCTTTCCGTAATTTCGATTTGCATTTCCTGCTCACTTATCAAAAGCCGACCTACAAAAAGTTTGAAACAACAGTTAATTTCAAGGACAAAGACGGACAGGAAAGAGCTTTTCCGGTCAGCGCTACCGGCAATATTGTTACGGAAATTCCGCAAATTTTGATTGAAATAGACCCCGGCTACACCATTGCCGAAAAAGTAAAACTCTGGACAAGTTTCCGTTATTTCAGTAAAACGTATGCCAACCTGAGCAATGCGCTCTATTTCAACGGTCACTGGGAAACTTTCGGTGGCGTTAATTACAAAATAAACGACAAAATAAGCCTTGGCGCTACCGTAATCAACTTCTTCAATCAAACCGGCGCCACAGGAACTATCGCCGGCTCGGAACTGATTACCAAAGACGAAGCCGGCCGTTTCCACGACGTTTATATGGTGGGAAAATATCTTCGCCCCTTTACAGTAGAATTTTCAACAAATATTCATTTTTAATACACAATCACTATGCACAAATCAAATTATTTTAAATTAAATGCCATGACTAAAAAAGTCAAAGGGCTTGTATGCCTGTCTATGTTGACATGTTCAATTGCCGCCGCGCAAACATTGACTTCCCCCAACGGGAATCTGCAAATGAGTTTCTCGCTCCTGAGCGATGGTTCTCCGATTTACACACTGGCTTACAAAGGGAAAAATGTTATTAACCAAAGTAAGCTCGGATTGGAGCTGAAACCGCAGGCAATCACCGACTATATCGAAGACGCCGGCGCGACGGGCGTGAAAAAAGCCATTGACGCCGCCAACACTTCGCTCTACAACAATTTTACTGTGAACAATGTTCAAAGCACAAGTTTCAACGAAACATGGCGTCCGGTCTGGGGCGAAGAAAACGCTATCGTCAATCATTACAACGAACTTGCCGTAACGCTTGTGCAAAAGGACACGGAGCGAAAGATGCTTATCCGTTTCCGGCTGTTCGACGACGGTCTGGGTTTCCGCTACGAATTTCCGCAGCAGAAAAAATTGGCGTATTTTGTAATCAAGGAAGAACGGACACAGTTTGCCCTGACCGGCGACCATAAGGCTATCTGGATTCCGGGCGATTACGACACTCAGGAATATAATTACACCATCTCGCGGCTTTCCGAAATCCGAGGACTGATGAAGAATGCGATCACACCCAACTGTTCGCAAACGCCTTTCTCGCCCACCGGCGTACAAACCGCGTTGCAGTTGAAAACCAACGACGGGATTTACATCAATATCCACGAAGCCGCACTGATTGATTACGCCTGTATGCACCTTGATTTGGACGACAGGAACTTTATTTTTCAGTCGCACCTTACGCCGGATGCTCGCGGCGACAAGGGATATTTGCAAGCGCCCTGCCTCTCGCCCTGGCGTACCGTCATCGTGAGCGACGACGCACGCGATATTCTCGCCTCGCGCATTACCCTGAACCTGAACGAACCTTGCAAAATCAAAGATGTTTCGTGGATTAAGCCGGTGAAATATGTCGGCGTTTGGTGGGAAATGATTAACGGCGCAAGTGAATGGTCGTACACCGGCGAATTGCCAGGCATCAAACTTGATGAAGTGGATTACACTCGGGTGAAACCGCACGGACGGCACGGCGCAACCAACGCCAATGTTAAGAAATACATTGATTTTGCCGCTGAGCACGGTTTTGACGCTGTGCTTGTCGAGGGCTGGAACACAGGTTGGGAAGACTGGTTCGACAAGTCGAAAGATTATGTGTTCGACTTCGTTACGCCTTACCCCGACTTCGACGTGAAAATGCTGAACGCCTACGCCCGTGAAAAAGGAGTGAAACTGATGATGCACCACGAAACTTCATCTTCCGTTCGCAATTACGAACGGCATCTTGATAAGGCGTATCAGTTTATGGTGGAAAACGGTTACAATTCCGTAAAAAGCGGTTACGTAGGCAATATCATTCCGCGCGGCGAATATCATTACGGGCAATGGCTGGTAAACCACTACCAATATGCCATTCGGAAAGCGGCTGATTATAAAATTATGGTTAACGCTCACGAAGCGGTGCGTCCGACCGGCATTTGCCGCACTTATCCGAATATGATAGGCAACGAATCGGCACGCGGCACCGAATTTCAATCCGGCGTTGAGGGTAACAATCC
Source organism: Prevotellaceae bacterium (assembly GCA_031270335.1). Lineage (GTDB taxonomy): Bacteria > Bacteroidota > Bacteroidia > Bacteroidales > UBA932 > JAIRLF01. The sequence continues at coordinate 2,504 of JAISXV010000263.1, forward strand.
GAATCACGTAACCATTTTGCCGTTCACGCGGCTGATAGGCGGACCGATGGATTACACGCCGGGCATCTTCGAAATGGATATGAGTAAAAATAATCCGAAAAACAAATCGACAGTTAATGCTACTATTGCCAACCAGCTCGCCCTGTACGTGACAATGTACAGCCCGCTGCAAATGGCAGCCGATTATCCCGAAAACTACAACCGTTTTCTTGACGCTTTTCAGTTTATCAAAGACGTGGCGGTAGATTGGGACGAATCGAAATACCTCGAAGCCGAACCCGGCGAATACCTTACCATTGCCCGCAAAGCCAAAGGCAGCGATAAATGGTTTGTTGGCAACGTTTGCGGCGAAAAGGGATTTGTATCAAACATCACGTTTAATTTTCTCGAACCGGGCAGGAAATACATCGCCACGATTTACGCCGACGGAAAGGATGCACACTATAAAACCAATCCGCAATCCTACGCCATTCGGAAAGTTGAAATTACATCCAAATCGAAATTGAAGTTGCAATCGGCGTCGGGCGGCGGATATGCAATCAGTGTGATACCGAAATAATATAAGCAGTTGGACGCTTAAAAATATATACGAACGTGACAGAAAATTTATTGAATATCATGAAAAAAGTATCTGTTTTCCTTTTGCTTTTATCGGTTTTAACAACAAATATGAAAGCACAGCAAACGGTTATCCGTATTTCCACCGACGAAACGGATTTAATCCTCAAAACAG
>JAISXV010000231.1 GCA_031270335.1 Prevotellaceae bacterium
GATTGCTCGACGCTCCGGCTGTACATTGAAGCCAGTGCAGCGAACGGTAAAACGTGCGGGCATAATCGCCGTCGGGAAGAATGATGACGCCCAGCGATTGCCAGAGTTCTTTCCATTTCCGGATATGATTTTGCGTCAAATCGCCGGCTGTGGTAAAACTGGGCGCGGAAAGAGGCGAATGTTCTGCCGTAATTTTCAGACTTAATACGATTTCGAGCGTTTTCCCCGGCTCGACGGTTACAAAGATATCTTTGGAATCGGGAAGGGCAAATGTATTCATCGGAATATTCGACTGTAGAAAATAATGCAGACAGGTAAACGATTTTTTCTGCGACATGCAGTAAATATTTTTGTTTGTATAACTTTCGAGCGTCAATTCGAACCGTCCGAGGTCAATGTTACAGGTCAAACTGTTTTTCCCGTTATTAGTCAATTGATACACCATCAAATCTTTATCGTCTTGCGAAAAGAACATTTCGGAATGATAACCGCCGTCGGAATAATTGACGTCGGTTGTCAGGATTCCGTTTTCGAGATTGTATATTTGCCTGTACGATTCAGGGTTCCGTCCCGAAAACTGCGCCATGTCAAGCATCATTCCCGGTCCGAACACACGCCTGCTCGGTGCAAGAAACAAATCGTTTATTTCGATATTGTAAATCCCTCGACCCAGTGGATCCATCAAACCTCCGATAGACGTATTACCCGACAAAACCGGATAATTTGTCCCATTAAATTCTTCATACACAACGGCGTATTTGTTCAACTCGCCGGTTAATTTTGTATAAATGCCATCTTTTGCCTGAAGCGTAACACCCATGTTACAAAACAAAAGAATTGCTGTTAAAATTGTGTTTTTTAATACTTTCATTATCGTTTTTTTATTATATTAATGGCGCAAAGTTATATGATTTTTTTGAAATATGATTATTATGATTAATTTTGCCGATTAAAATTAAAGAATATACAGAATAGAATTATGTCATTACAATGCGGAATAGTAGGTTTACCCAATGTTGGAAAATCGACTTTATTTAATTCATTATCAAGCGCAAAGGCACAGGCGGCAAATTTTCCGTTTTGCACGATAGAACCGAATATCGGAGTAATAACCGTTCCCGACGAACGGCTGAATAAACTTGCCGAACTCGTCAATCCTCGCAAAGTGACGCCCGCCACTGTCGAGATTGTCGATATCGCGGGACTGGTCAAGGGAGCAAGTCGCGGCGAAGGTTTGGGAAATAAATTTCTCGCCAACATCAGGGAAACAGATGCAATAATCCACGTAGTACGCTGTTTCGACGGCGATGTAACGCATGTTGACGGCTCGGTTGACCCTGTCAGGGATAAGGAAATCATCGACGCCGAATTGCAAATCAAAGATTTGGAAACGGTAGAAGCAAGAATCACAAAAACACAGAAACAGGCGCAGGCTGGTGATAAACAGGCGAAACGGATATACGAACTTTTGTCCGAATATAAAAAGGTACTGGTTCAGGGAAAGTCGGCGCGGATGTTCGTCCCCGACAATAAGGAAGATGTGAAACTTGTGAACGATTTTTTCCTTTTGACCAATAAACCTGTGCTTTACGTCTGCAATGTGGACGAACAAAGCGCTGTAACGGGAAATGAATACGTCGAACGTTTACGGAAATCTATCGAAGGTGAAGACGCTGAAATTTTGATTGTTGCAGCAAAAATAGAATCCGAAATCGCCGAACTCGAAACTTATGACGAACGTCAAATGTTTCTTGCCGAACTTGGACTTGCCGAATCCGGCGTTTCACGACTGATTAAGGCGGCATACAAACTGCTCGGTCTCGAAACATATCTCACCGCAGGCGAAAAGGAAGTGCGTGCATGGACTTACGTCAAAGGAGCGAAAGCGCCTCAGGCAGCGGGAATTATCCACTCCGACTTCGAAAAAAACTTTATCCGCGCCGAAGTAATACGTTACGAAGATTTTATCGCGTACGGCTCGGAAGCGGCATGTCGTGAAGCCGGAAAAATCAGCGTCGAAGGAAAAGAATACGTTGTCAGCGACGGAGATGTAATGCATTTCAGGATAGGAGGATAGAAGATACTCTAACTTTTTTTGCATGTCTCGCAAATAATCCATTATCTTTGTACCCAAAAATGAAAAAGATGAAAAAGTGGTTTATTTCTATTATTATGCTTGCAGGATTATCATCGTGCAGTAGTAACAACAATGATTTGTTTACGGAAAACAACATTATTGTAACTCATTTTGAAAAAGAAAAGCAACTCGTTGCCCGTGTTTTGATTGACGACGTATATGGATATTACAATATAGGACATATCGACGAATATCTCGTCCTCTTTTCTGTACAGCACGAACGCTTTTTTTATGTTTACAGTATCACCGGAGACAGTCTCGGAAGTTTCGGCGTGAAAGGACAGGGTCCAACTGATTTGGTAAATAATGATTGGTGCGGACAGACTTATGGTAAGAGTATGTGGATTAATGACATCAATCGCGCCCGAATGTGCGCGGTAAATGTAGAGCAGTCGCTGGCTCAAAAACAATGTGTTTTTGATACTGCAATCCGTACAGCAGGCTTTTCGGTAAACAGTTTTGTTCTGAATGATTCGATAATACTGAGCGAACAAATGAGAGGCGATAACTATTATTTGCTCACAATAAATATTAACACAGAAGCAACAAAAGAGGAAAAACTGTATAACTATCCGACTGAGCATGTGTTCGGCACATATAACAGTAAATGGAGAATTAAACCGGATTGCAGCAAAATGGCTTCCGCAATGCATTCAATTAATATGATCAATATTTTAGACGTTAAAACCAAAAAACGAAAATCAATAATAACAGGCAATCAAAACATAAATTTGGGAAATATTGTAAATAAAGAAACTGCATTGGCAAACAGAATGTACTATATAACTTTGGACGTAACAGATAATTACATATATGCATTGTACAGGAATGAGTCCTTTGGTATTGAAATACATGTTTTCGACTGGCAGGGAACACCTGTGTATAGATATATTGTTCCGGAATATACATGGACTATAGCTGTTGACGAAAATAACAGATGTATTTATTCGTGGTCGCAAGAATTGGAAAAAGTTTATGTTTATGAGATGGATAATTGAATATAAGACGTTAGTCCTATATTAATAAATATATCCGTTACCCCACTTTGCGCCACCGTGTTTCGCCTGAACGCGGGTCCAGGATGCCGAAAAGCACATTGCAAGATCTTTGTCATTTTAAGTTTGAGTTGTTCCGGATTTTTTATTCTGCATAATGCCATGAAACACAGTAACAAAATTATATGATGCAGCCCATAAAAACCGTTAGGCAACTGTCGAAATCCTGTAAAGTAAATGGAAGGGTAGTATTGGAGTTCTGAATATATGCGATTTTTTTATGTAGAGAAAGAATTTTTGTGGCGAAAATAACTTCAATAGATGAATAATCTGATATTTTTTCAGTAGTCGCATCTGTTTCCTAAAAATTATACATATATCCGAAAGTCAGAGTAATATCGTCGGACTTCGGTTGTTCTTTCATTTTTCGGGATTGATTTATCAGAACGGCGTTCAGATTATGTTTTTTGAGGATTGTGTAAGCGATATTTAATCGCAGGTTAAAAATACTGTTTTGCCGGTCGCCGTTATTTGTACTTACGTTGTATGAGGCAGTGATTCCGGTGGTCAGGTTGTTGTTAAACAGTTTAGTTGCGGCGCCGATACTTGGTCCGTATGTCAGCATGTTGTTGTAGCCTACGGTATTGTATGTAACGTTTGCCGAAGTGTTGATTTGTATGCTTTGAGGAATGAAGAGCAATCCATAGTTAGTTGCGAAGTTGTAGAACTGTGAAGCGCCGCCGGTTCTGACCATGTCATTTTGTTTATCTGCCGCTTCCTGATAATTGAGGTTGAAACTGATATTATGTTTTTGCGTTTCGTTGGCTTTGATATTCCAGTTGATATTCAAAGTCGCATTTTGCGACAGTTGAGTGAAATTTAAAGTATCAAGATTATCATAATCCGTTATTTCGTTGATATAGTCGAATTGCGATTTTATGTTTGTGTACGATTGGAAGTTAGAATAGGATAGCGAAACGTTCAGTCGTTCGCTGTGATTGTAGTTTAAGTTTGCCGAGCCGACAAACCGTTGAATTTCTTCCGATTTGTTATTATCCAAGTTATCATGTTGCAGTCCTGCATTGACGGTAAACGTCAGTTTGTCTTTGAAAAACGGACGGGCGTAGCTAACGGTATAATTTTCCATATCGTTAGTGAAATAATAAGCGCCCAGACTTTGATATTCGGGGTCAACGCGTTCGTATCCAAAACTTATGGTGTTTTTCATAAACCGGTACGAGAGGTCAGTGTGCAAAGCATGGTAGGTCGATGATGTTGAATTTTGGTTGAACAGCCTGTCGAAAAACGAGGAAGCATTGTTGATTCTCCGATCGCGGGTTAACAGACTGATTCCATATTCGACTGTAAGCGTGAGGTTTTTGATTAGTCTTAATCCTGCTTCCCAGCTCATAGCGACGTTGTTTTGCGGCAATACAGCCAAACTGTCGGGAAGGTTTTTTAATGAATTTTCGTAATCTTTTGCGCTGAAAAAACTCATTCCGAGCGAATATTTATCTTTGTCGTACAATACTTTTGCTCCGTAACCCATACGCTTATAAGCCGGCATGTTCAACCGTTCGTCGGGATTATATTCTGTGGCTTTGAGCAGGCGACCGTACATTATCGACACTTTCAGCGGCAAATGCTCGGGAGTTAAATCGACGCCCGCTCCGGTAAACTGATGACCGCTTAAAGTATAAGGCGAAAAAGTCATGGACACATCGCCGATATGCGCTGCAACCCATTTATAAACAGGATGAAGACTGAGACGGTTCGGCATTGTGGGATATGTGTACGCGCCTCCGAGATTGTTGAAATTGAAGGAAAATGGCAAATTAAACTGATTGAAAAAACTGACATTTACGTTGCCCGACAATATCCATGTGAAACGGTCGCGCATAGGGTTATCGCCGCTGTAAAACACTGTATTGGCAGACACGCCACCGTTTATTTTCAACAAATTATCTTTATTGTACTGTTCTTTCAGATTGTCGAATCTTATTTGCTGGGCATTGCCGGAAAATACAATAAAAACCACTAAAATACACGAATATATTAACTTCACCTTTTCTGAACTTTAACATCTGCAAGAATATACGATTCCAAACCGTTTGAAACAAACTCTTTTATCTTGACAACGCCTTTCCGTCCGTCGCCGGTTTCGAAAAGGATTATGCGCGGAACAGCGTTTCCGGTAAAATACTGTTTGCCGCTATCGTTCTCTGCTACAGGAAGACCGGCAAGAATATCATCGTTCTCCATACTGTCGAAATCGACTTCGCTGAACACCAAAGGCGAGTTTTCCAACACATTGACAACCGCAGTATGTTTTGCATCGGGAATATCGTAAAAGGCGTAATTACCAACCGAATCCGGCGACAGTATCCTGCAATAGCGAAATGCCCCGTCCAAACCGAAAAATGCAAAATCAATCAAGGCTCCGTTTTCCGTATCTACCTCATCTCCAGTAATCACCTTTCGCAAAGCGCACGAATAAAAACTGCCGATACTCGTGTGAGCCGCTTTTATTCCGAGTTTTATGTCTCTCATAATGTAGAGATTGCTGTTTGGCTTAACCGTAACGGTTTTGGATATCGATTTGATTTCTTTTCCATTATCAGCGGTCAAGGTTACAGCATATATGCCGGACTGCCCGTAACTTACAGTAGTGGAATCGGTTGCTGCATCGTTGGATATTTCGCCGCCTTCGCTGACCCATTTGTATTGCAGTCCGTTGACGCTTTGGTTTTGAAGAACAGCGGTAAACGGCGCTTCCATATCCTCGTCTTCAAACGAGGGCGTAATACTGAAATCCAGCGACATGGCGGGTAATACGACTACGGTTTTCGAAAGGGTAAAGGTTTCACGACCGTTTGATGTTTCCAGTGTTACCGTATGTTCGCCCGCTTTGGTAAAATACACAGACGGAGGATTATACAGATTCAAGGATACTGTTTCGCCGTCTTCGACAAATGTCCATTGATAAGCAAGTCCGCCGGAAGATTTGTTGGATATCAGCGCCTGCACAGGCGAGATATTATTTACGGGGATTTCTATTTCGAAATCAATATTTACAGCCGAATCGAACTGTACAACAATCTCTTTACTGTTACGCTCGTCGTCGTTCCATGCCTCAAGCCGAATGGCGTATGTTCCCGCGTTTCGATACAGCACAGCATCGGGATGTTGCCTGTCCGACGCCGCCGGTTCTCCGCCATCAAACGTCCATTTGTAATTATCCGCCCCCGCAGTCCTGTTTTCAATCAGGATACGCGATGGTACGGAATAATCGTCATCTTCAACGGTTAACACAAAATCCGCTACAACAGACACCGCCTGCTCCCTGTAACAGGATTGCAGATGCAATGCCGCTAAAATCAATAAAATAATCTTTTTCGGTTTACATAATTCTATTGACACAATTGTTCTATTTTGTCAATTAATTCTTTCAGCCTGTCTATGCCCGCAGGTTTTTCCCAGGCGGACAGTTCTGTTTTCAGCGTCGGACATGACTGATGAAATTCTTCGCCGAGTTTTGTCGTTTGCAGGACGTCATGTACCGGATACGCTTTTTCCATAGCGTCGGATTTGAGATAATAAATTTTATCTTTCGGATCGTGGAGCAATGAATATTTTCCTTTTTGATGTATGAGTTTCATGATTGTCGAAGACGATACAAGCCGGGACGCTTTTTTGACGGGACGATAAATAACGCCTTCCACATCAACCTCAATAAATTGTTTCAATCCGAATGTTTGGACTTGGTTTTCGAAATGTAACGTTACTAACCGTCCGGCGTCCAAATTCACTATCGAACCTTCGGATACAAAATCTATAGCAATTTCTCCGTTATGTTTTTCTCCATTGATGTCGGTTAGTGTTCCGGCGCCTCGAATGTGAACTTCACTATATGCGGCGTCTTGAATTTCCTTCACTCCGCTGGCTTTTTGACTTTCTGCTTCCAGTCGTTTTTCGATCACTGCGTTCTCGACGGATTCGAGGAAGTTTGCTGCAAAATAGCTCGTGTCAGACTGTTTCAACTGATACCATGCATAAATTTTGTTGAAAAAAATGTCAGATTCTTTTGTCAGCGAGCCAAACTCACGATAGTACGCTTCGTAATACTGTGCAGCTTTATCGAAATCTCCTGAAAAATAACATGCCGGCAGCAGATTGTACAAGCACAATTTCCGGAGATTCTTAACGGTTGCTCCATATTCCTGCAAATAGTTTTCGTACACGGAAATAACCGGCTGTAAACTCTGCGACAGCGACGACATTGATTCTTCATTATATGTTATCTGCAATGCCGCTTTATGAGCATCGACAGCTTCCGACAATGCCGCGCTTGCCGGATCTTTCCATTCGTTCAATCTGTCGATATAGACGATGAAGTTTTTGCGCGACAGGTAATTATCGTAACAAATCCTGATGGCTTCCGAACAGGCGTCGAACAATATCGCCAACTGATTTTTTGCTGTTCGCGTAATAATATCTTCCTTTTTCGTTTCTTCCAGCGATTGCTTGTAATCTTTTACCGAGCCAAATACCGCAGGCGGAAATACCAGCGATTTATCGTGCAACTCTTTTTCTTTGAGATATGCGGCATGATACGTCATCTGAAATTTTTCCGTTGCGTCGGAAATAATTATGGTTCGCTTCAGGTTTCCCTGACCGTCTTTTATCAGAATCTTCATTGGGAAATTATAGGTAATATCCGAAACGAAGCCTTTAACGGTTACACTGGTGATTCCCTGTAAATATTTGTTGTATTGGGTAATGTAGGGTTGCCCAATTACGGCGTTCAGTATGCCGGGACTGATTATCTCGAAAACAATATCGGGCGTCTCGCCCTTTTTTGTGTTCACCATTTTCGCCGAAATAGGCATCATCAAATGATTTTTTGCGAAAACTCCTCCGGCATATTTGTCGGTTAGCTGCGCCAGGGCTCCAATGTTTTCCGGGACAATCGTTTGAAAACGTTTCTCTTTTCCGTAAAATTCATCTGCTGCAGGCAAGGCTATCGTCATTTTGACCCATTCGCTGCGCAGACGCTGTCCATTAGCAGGTTGACATAATACAAAACCTGTAATAATCATGATAATAATTCTTTTCATGTCGAAAATTTTAAATATTTATACTTTCTCCTCCGTATCCATATAATAAACCTGTTTTGTCATCTAATTCAATGTCGTGATGTTTTATTATTGACTTTAAATATGTGTTGTAATTGTAACGCTTGGTCTTTAAGACTTTTTCCCCTGTTCTTATCTCCCCTGTCAAAAATTTTTTGAGCATATAACAGTGTTTGTTCCGGCATATCAAGGTAATAGTATATCAATCCTATATTGTAATAGCTTGCTGCCGCCATAGTTGCACCAATTGGAGTAGTTTCATATCGCGAAACTAAAGATTCAAAATAATCAATAATAAGTTTTAAATCCGGCATAAATTGCTCGATTCCGTAATCTATGCTCATCTTTTCCATGATGATTTTGAGGTCATTTATATATTTCAAATAAAAGTAATGTTCGTAGAAATCTGACTCGTTCAATCGGATAAAATCAGGTATGTTTCTCATAACTTGAGTTCCATATTCAAGCCCGCATGTCCTGCTAAGATCATCACATTTGTTCTTAATAATATCTTGAATTATTTGAGTTTTAATTTTTTCTATAGAAGAGATTGCCGAACGCAGGCTATTCTGATCTGAATAAACTTTGTACCACCTTTCGTCTGTATTCATACGTTCGGAATATTCCGGACTTCCTTTTTTATATGACTCCGAATAGAGACTTTTTCCGTTATGATTATCTGTCAATGAACAGTTTATTGTATATGCGTATGATAATTTCAGAATATATTCTTTAGCCGTTATATTTCCTTTTTTATCTTGCACATTATGTTCTTCTACTGTATGATCGCGAAAGAAAAATTCTATTGCAGAAGTAACGGTCAAATCAGTTTCTTCTCCTGCTAATTCAAATCCCGCTATATGAATATTTTCACGTATAAATGACGCTACCGCAGGAATATAGGGCTTCATATTGACAACAATATTGTATGTTTCATAATCGCCGCCTAAGGGTTTTGACGGATATTGAATATAGGTAACAGGAATCGGGAAAGTAGTAAATTTTGCCTTTTTAATAGCATTTTGAGCGGACAAATTGATGCTTACAATCCATAATACAATAAAAATAAATGTTTTCATAAAAAATATTAAATATTAATAACGTAATTCTCTATATGGATAACATGTTCTTTGGTTGAAAAACATATTTACTTTCCAGTTCAAAAAATCGAAATATAACAAATCCTCATTACCAACGCCTTCTTCGTAGGTGATATGATAATGACATACTAAGTTTTCGACATTATTTTTGTCTTTTACATAGATTTTTTCTTCAACAACTTTTCCCGAATTGTCGTAAATAAATTCATGGATGGTTATCTGAGTATTTCTGTTGATATATCCCGATATTTTTTTCAATTTACCATTGTCCCATTCTGCCATAACAGTTTCCCTGTCGCCATTTCCATAGACTGCCTTTTCGCAATATTGTTGAGCGTTATAATATAACAAATAATTGAGACTGTAATCATTTTCGCTGCAAGCCATCACCGCCAACTGACCGGAATCATAATATAACAATTTGTATTTTGTCTTTCTCTTGTTATAACTGTCTATAAAAGTGACTTTTTCTCTTAATCCTGATTTATCATAATCGAACTTAATGTCGTCTTTTTGTTCAATATTGCCTTTTTTATCCAATTCCAACGAAACAAGCGTAAATTTGTCAGAACGTAAAGCTATTTTCAATTTCTTTTGTTCTACTGCATATACATCTGAACGAACATTCCCATTTCCACTGCTGACAATAGACGTTAACTGGTTATTGTTATAGACAAAATCCATTTCTGATACGGTATTCGTATTCTGACGAAAATCTTCACAGACAATGTGTTTGACCCGATACTGTCCATAAATGACAGATGCAGTGTTAAACATCAAAAATATGTTTAACATTGTAAAAATAAACATTTTATTCATATCCATTTTCATATTTTTTAAATTCTTTTTATATTTTCAAGATTTATCCAATCGTTGTCTCCTGATTCTTCGTCGCTTAATATCCGTTAATAATCAAATTCAGCGAAGTATTTGCTTTCGATGAAATCAGTTGCAAGATATACACACCCTGCAAGTTAGCGATATTGTACAGGATCTCGTAACTGTTATTATTTTTTGCATCCCGTTCGTCAACGATGCTTCCGGCGATACTTATCAAACGCAGATGAATATTGGCAATTTCGCTTAATTCGATTTTCGCAGTAAACTCTCCGGTATTAGGATTGGGATATGCAATAAAACTTTTCAGGAACGCATCTTCTTCAAGCACATATTCCGGGACGTCTCCCCTGTTCAGTATTTTCACGTCCTTATAAACAGTCTTTTGACATGCGCCGACGGTGGAAGATATGCCTATTGAGTAGGCGTCATTTTCGTCAAAGATGAGATCTATGTATTCGTCCGTCTTTTCAACGACTTCGATACGCGGGTCTTCCGGGATAATCCATTCAACATTTTCGGGCGAAGGATAACTGATATTTACCAGTCTGACAATTTCGTTACGTATAGCCTTTGTCGCCACAGTGAAATCGGCGGAAATTTCGTTTTCGACTACCGAAATATTGATGCTTCCTTCGCTTCGGCATCCCTGCGGCGTTATTGTTTCCACATTGTAAAAACCTTGTTCGTTCAGTTCAACCACAGGAGTTGATGCAAACAGTTTACCGTCGCGATACCATTTATACTGCGTTTTACTGTCGCTGTCGGTAACGTTCAATTCAATTTGCTGTCCCTTGCAAAGCGTTATGTCCTCGTCGAGATTGACAATATGCGGTTCGGGTGTTTCAAGCCTAATCTGCACATATTGAGTGCATTCATTTGCTCCGCTGACGGTTACGCTGTAAACGCCCGCCGACAGATTATCACGCTGTTTCTCAGTCGAACCGTCATTCCACAGGTAAGTATATGGAGCGATTCCTCCCTTGACGTTCAAGACGATAGAGCCGTCGTTTGCGCATACCGGCTGAACAACAGTCGTTTCGATAGTCATATTCGGCGACAGACGCACTTCGGCAACGCCTTTGACTTCGCATTCGCGGGCATCGGTAACAAACACCAAATATTTATCGCCGGCGAGATTTTCGACACGCGCTGTATTGTGTCCCGATGTCCACAAATAACTGTAAGGCGCTGTACCTCCGGCGACAGTTGCTTCGACCCATCCGGCAGCGTCGTTACATGTAACTCCGCTTGTTGTTGTCAAAACAGTCAATAGCGGTGGTTCGACGAGCGTAAAATCTTCGGAATAAGCGACAATCCCGTTATCGTCAACAACCCGGACGCGATACGTCCCTGCCGGCAGATTATCAATATCTTTTGTTGAAACCAACTCTGTAAGAACGTCGCCTGTAACCCGATACCACGTATAATAATGTTCGCCTACTCCTCCCTGAGAAACGACCGTAAGAGCGCCGTCGTTGCGTCCGTTGCACGTTACCGATTTCGTTTCGGTTACAGACGCTTCCAGCAGTGGAGGATTGGGAATTTCTTCCGTGATTTCTTTTGTACACCCGTTTGCATCGGTTACGGTAACAGTATATTCGCCAAACATTATTCCGCCGATTGAGGCTGTTGTTTCGCTTCGTCCTTTCCATACATATTTATAAGGCGATGTTCCACCGACGGCTTCTACCCATACGGAAGCGTCGTCGGAATTATACGCTTTGGGCGGAATATGGAAAGATTTCAAAATCAATTCGTCGGGCGAACTTATTGTCGCCGTGCCGCTATATTTGCAACCGCGCCTGTCGGTTACTTCAAAAGCATGTATGCCTTCCGTTAACGAAGAATTACAGGAAGTTACAGCGCCATCCTGCCATAAATAAGCATAAGGCGTTACGCCTCCGCTAACCGACAGTTGTACAGAGCCGTTGGCGCCGAATTTACAACTGAGAGCGCTACGCAGATATTCGATGTTTGCATCTAACAGTCCGGGTTGATTGAACGTTAAAATTGTTGTAGATGTGTTATTTTCCACGTCTGTTGCCAATATGCGATATACGCCTTCGCCGACTTCCGACAAAGTAACCGCATTTTCGCCGGAAAGAAGTATATCTGCTCCATTTTCGACCTTATACCATTGATACGAGTAATTTACTCCAACTCCGCCCGTAGCAACGGCTCTTAACCGTCCGTCGGCGCGTCCATAGCAGGAAATCGAATCGTCAACAACAATTTTCACTTCCAAAGGATATATTATTCTCGGAGCGACTGTTACGGTGCAATTTCTTGTATCCCTCACAGTTACGGTATATGGCTCGTCGTTTGCCGGAATACCCGACAGCCGGTCGCCTGTCGCGTTGTTATAGTTCCATGCGTATGAATATCCGGGAGTTCCGCCCCTGACAGTCAATCGGACAGCGCCGTCGGAAGCATTGTAAGCCGAAGGCATTGTTATGCTGTAGTCCGCTGTCAGCAAATCGGGCTGATTGAACGCCAATTCTTTCGATACTGTGGAATTGTTTTCGATATCAGTGGCTTGTACACGATAAACGCCTTTACCGACGCCCGACAACGTAACCGCATTTTCGCCGGAAAGCAGTATATCCGTCCCGTTTTCAACCTTGTACCATTGATACGAATAATTTACGCCAACTCCGCCCGTAGCAACGGCTCTTAACCGTCCGTCGGCGTGTCCGTAGCATGAAATAGAATCGTCAACAACAATTTTTATTTCTAAGGGATAGATTATTCTCGGGGCGATTGTTGCAGCACAATTTCTTGTATCCCGCACAGTTACGGTATATGGCTCGTCGTTTGCCGGAACGCCTGCAAGCCGGTCGCCTGTTGCGTAGTTATAGTTCCATGCGTAAGAATATCCGGGAGTTCCGCCCTTAACAGTCAATTCGATAACGCCGTCGGAAGCATTATAAGCCGAAGGCATACTGATGTCGGGCGTTACAACCAATAAATCAGGCGAATTGAAAGTCAAATCGGCAAAAGCCGTATTTTCTTCCAGTCCTGTAACTCGAACTCTGTAGATTCCGGCGCCTGCCGCAGTCAATTCTTCTCCCGTTGCACTGTTGATGACTGTTTCCGTTCCTTTGTCGAGTTTATACCACTGATATTCATAATCCTTACTTAATCCGCCTACCGCATTGGCTTTCAATCGTCCGTCGGCGTTTCCATAACAGGATATCGAATCTTCGACCGAAATATTTACTTTCAAAGGATACACAAGACGTGTGCGTATGGAATCCTGACAACCTCTGCTATCGGTAACAGTCAGTTTGTAAACTGTTTGTCCGGACGGGAGGTCTGTTAATTTGCCGGTTATATTATTCTGATAATCCCACAGGTACGAATATCCGGGAACGCCGCCGGAGATTACAGTTTCTATTTTTCCGTCGGAAGCATCTGCCGATGAGGTCAGTATCACTTCGTAATCGATTTTAAGTTGCTCCGGATGATTAAACTCAAAATATGCGGACGAGGCTTTATTTCCTTCAATATCTGTCGCTTCGACATAATATTTGCCTGCATCAACTCCCGACAGTGTATTGCCGTTGGCATCAAGCAGTTTATCGTTGCCAAGTTCTATTTTGTGCCATTTGTATGAATAATTTATGCCTACTCCGCCGGTAGCCGTTGCTTTCAGCGTTCCGTCGCTTCCCAAATAACAACTGATTGAATCGACGAGCGTGATTTCCACCGCCAAAGGATAAATGACACGGGGAGAAAGAATCGTGAGGCATCCTCTTGAATCCGTAACAGTTACTTTGTACGGACTGTCGTTTGCCGGAATGTTTTCGAGCGGATTTGCTGTCGAATTGTCATAATCCCATTTGTAGAAATATGGAGCCGTACCGCCATTTGGCATGATTTCTATCTTTCCGTCGGAAGCGTTGTAAGTCGCAGGTAACGTGATTGTTTCTTCCGCCGTCAATAAATCGGGCTGAACAATTTCGATATATTCCGATAAAGCAATACTGTCCTGAACATCTGTTACTTCTACTCTATATACGCCCTCGCCGACATTTTCCAGAGTGTCGATATTTTCACCTTCTTCAAGAGTGATTTCATTGTTATTGACAATTTTCGACCATTTGTAAGTCCTGTTTGCCGTTACTCCTCCGGTGGCTGTGGCTCTGAGTTTTCCGTCGTTTTCACCATAGCACGAAACAGGTTTTTCCTGCACAATTTTCACTTCCATTGGATAGTATAAAACGCGTGGATGCAGCGTTTCCATACATCCTCTCGAATCGGATATTTCGACAGTATAAGGCTTATCGTCTGCCGAAAGTTTTTCAAGAGGATTGGATGTCAGATTTTTATAATCCCATTTGTAGAAATATGGAACTGTGCCGCCACTTGGAGTGATTTTTATTATCCCGTCGGAAGAATTATAAGCGGCAGGCGGAGTAATGTCGTATTTCGCTGTCAGCAAATCGGGTTGAGTAAATTCAAAGTTTTCGGACACGACCGTACTGTCGCGCATGTCGGTTGTCCGTACACGGTATATGCCTGTGCCTGTGTTCGATAATGTGACATTTGTCGAATCGGGAATGATTTGCGTATTACCGTTAATAACTCTATACCATTGATATTTACGATTTGCAGTTATTCCTCCTGCGGCTATGGCTCTGAGTTTTCCGTCGCTGTATCCGTAACATGAAACAGGTTTGTCGATTGCAATTTCTACTGTTACAGGATAATAAATAACATAAATGTCGTCAAGCGTTACACTGCAACCTTTGGCGTCTGTAACCGTCACTGTGTAAGGATTATCGTTTGCCGGAATATCTTCGAGCGGATTTGCTTTTGAATTGTTATAAACCCATGAATATGAATACGGAGGAACGCCACCGCTCGGAGTAACAGTTATTTTCCCGTCGGATGTATTGTAAGTCGAAGGCAAAGTTACTTTGTACGCTGCGGTCAATCGAGTGGGTTGAGGAAGCGTGAGATTGCCCGATTGCTCCAAATTGTTCTCGATATCAGTTACTTCAACCTGATATACGCCCGTGAGCGCATTTGTGAGAATACTGTTGTTTTCCGCCGCCGGCAGCAGTTGCGCCGTCCCTACATTATTGATTTTGTACCATTTATACGAGTAATTTTTTCCTACGCCTCCGGTGGCTGTGGCTTTTAACGTCCCGACGCCGCCAAAACAGGAAATCGAATCCGTTATGGCAATTTCGACAGACAGGGGATAAATAATGCGAGGCTCAAGTGTTGTGTAACAGCCATTAGCGTCTGTTATTCGTACTTTGTATGGATTGTCGTTTGCAGGAATATTTTCAATCGGATTCGCTGTTGAATTATTGTATTCCCATGAATATGAATATGGAGCGATGCCGCCTTCGGTTGTGATTGTTATTTTCCCGTCGGATGCGTCGTAAGCCGTCGGCAGAATTATCTCATATTCGGCAGTTAATTTGTCCGGCTGAATGAGATCAATAGTTTCAGAAACTGCCGTTGTATTTTTCCTGTCAGTCGCTTTTACACGGTATTTACCCACGCTTACATTAGTCAAAACGGCATTGTTAACGTGCAATGGTTCTTCGTAATACACATCTTCTACTCTGTACCATTCGTACGAATAGTCCTTACCGACGCCTCCTGTGGCTGTGGCGGTCAACGTTCCTGTTCCGTTATGGCAGAGAATTGGCGCTGTTATTTCTGCTTTTACCTCCAAAGGATAAATCATTTCAATATCAAGCATTTCGCTGCAACCATTAGCGTCGCTGACCGTAACTTTGTAGGGAGCGTCTCTTGCCGGAATATTTTCAAGCGGATTCGCTGTTGAATTGTTGTAATCCCATGAATATGAATATGGAATGACGCCACCATACGGCAGGATTAATATTGCTCCGTCGGATGCGTTGTATGCCGAGGGTAATTGTTTTTCAAACTTTGCAGTGAATTTTGTGGGTTGAACGAGTTCAAATTCTTTGTATTTTATAGTGTCGTTACTGTCTTTTACCCGAACACGATAAGTTCCAGCGATATTCGTCAATGTGGCTGATGTTTGACTGCTAAGAAGTTCCCAAATATTATTTGTGTTTTTGATATACCAGTTATACGTTTTGTCAGCGCCTCCGGTAACTTCGGCTTTCAACTCTCCTTTTTCCCCGAAACACTTAATCGCCTTATCTTCAACGATTGTTACTTCCATCGGATAATAAAAAGCATATACCTTGTCGAGCGTTTTTGTACAGCCTTTTGCATCGATTACGGTTACCACGTATGGTTTGCTTTTTGCCGAGATGCCTCCAACAGGGTTTGTTACGGAAACGCCGTCCAGAGTATAGGAATATGGAGGAATGCCACCACTCGGAACGACTGTTATTGTTCCGTCGGCAGCGTTGTATGCCGAAGGTTGAGCGACTGTGTATTCGGCTGTTAACAAGTCGGGTTGCGAAAATTCAAAAATGCCGGACGTCGCCGAAACGTTTTCTTTATCGGTTACTTTTACTCGATATTTGCCTGTCGTTGTTTCAAGCGTCGCATTTGTTGCGGACGAAATCTTTGTCTCCGTATTGTCTTGATTTACACTATACCATTGATATGAATAATTTGTTCCGACTCCGCCAACAGCTACAGCCTGCAAAACGCCTTTTCCGCCGTAACATGCAATTGGAGTTGCCTGCTTAATTTTTATACCCAACGGGTAGATAATGCGAGGTTTCAGTTCCACCGAACACAGATTTGCGTCCGTTACGGTTACCGTGTAAGGATTTTCCCTTGCGGAAAGACCGGTAACCGGATTTATTACCTGATTACCGTTTAATTTGTAAGTGTATGCGCCGGTTCCGCCGCTTGGGGAGATTTCTATTTTTCCGTCGGAAACGTTATGTGCCGAAGGTATGGTTACTGTGTATCCGGCATTTAATTGAGCCGGCTGAATAAGGTCAAAATCGGATGATTGCGCTTTGTTATTTTCAGTGTCGGTTACTGTTACACTGTATTTTCCGGCGCTCGCTCCCGACAAAAGCGCCCCTGTTCCGCATGGCGTTTTTTGATTTCCCGAAATCCTGTACCATTGATACGTATAATTTGTTCCTACTCCGCCTGTTCCTGTGGCTTTCAGCGTCCCCGTGCGTCCATAACAGGGAATCGAATTTTCTACTGTGATTTTCACAGCCAGTTTATATATTACTCGCGGATTCAACTCTACCGAACATTGGTTTTTATCGGTTACTTTTACTTTGTAGGGATTGTTTCTTGCAGGGATGTTTGTGAGAGGATTTGATGTTGAATTGTTGTAATCCCATGAATACGAATATGGAGAAGCGCCACCGCTTGGCGTAATCGTTATTTTCCCGTCGGAAGCGTTATAAGCCGAAGGCAGGGTTATGTC
>JAISXV010000238.1 GCA_031270335.1 Prevotellaceae bacterium
GATACACAGCGAATTATCGGCGCCGACATAATAATGGCGCTCGATGAATGTCCTCCGGGGACATCGGATTACAATTATGCAAGTAAATCGTTGGCGCTCACTCAACAGTGGCTGGAAAGATGTCTTAAACGCTTCGACGAAACAGAACCTCTTTACGGATATGAACAGACTGTGTTTCCGATAGTTCAAGGCTGTGTGTATCCCGAATTGCGCAGACGGGCAGCAGAACATGCCGTATCGTTTGATCGCGATGGTTATTCGATTGGAGGACTGTCGGTTGGCGAGCCGGCGGAGACAATGTACGAAATGATAGAGGTCGTCAATGCCATTCTTCCCGACGACAAGCCGCGTTATCTGATGGGTGTAGGAACGCCGGCAAATATACTCGAAGGCATATCCAGAGGAATCGACATGTTCGACTGTGTGATGCCTACACGAAACGGCAGAAATGGAATGCTTTTCACTTCGGAAGGCGTAATAAACATCAGAAACAAACAGTGGGAAAGAGATTTTTCGCCAATAGACTCTAACGGTTCTTCGTTTGTTGACAGATATTATTCGAAAGCGTATCTGCGGCATCTGTTTATCTCGAAAGAAATGTTGGGCGCACAAATAGCAAGTATTCACAACCTTGCCTTCTATCTGAAACTCACCGAAGACGCCCGTAACAAAATCAGCGAAGGCGTATTCGACGAATGGAAAAAAGCAATGATACCAAGGCTAATGAGCAGAATTAAAAGTTGATGGCGGATTGTTTATTTTTTATCTTTAAATCATATATTTCTTTTTTTTAGAAGTTTTTATGATATCGAAACCTTTTCCAAATACTCCCATTACGTTGGCAACCGATATAAGAGCGTCGGAATCAATAGATTTAACTATGCGATAGACATCGTTCAACTCCTGTTTGCGCACAAGGACAATCAGTACTTTGGACGCTTCCTGAGTGTACCATCCCGTTGCATCGACAGCCGTTACCCCTCTCTTTTTCATAAAAACAACAGAATCGGCAATCTCTTTGTACTTGCGCGAAAAAATCAGTATCTGCACCGATTGCTTGTTGCCCGACAACAGTAAATCAATCGTATAGGAAAATATCCCCATCACCACATATCCGTAGATGATTGTCCGGATATCGTGATTGATGAAATACGATAACCCGATGATTACTATGTCGCAATAAAGCAAAACCCTGCCTGGCGTTGTGTTGTAGTACTTGTTGAGTATCATTGCGACGATATCAGTTCCGCCGGTACTGCCTCCCTGCCTGAAAGTCAGCACTACGCCTGCGCCGCTGAGGATACCGCCGATAATGGCGCAAATCAGTTTGTCGCTATCGTTGAATTGATCGGATATAAATTCCGGCGATTTTAGCACGGAGAACATAATCGACAGGAAAACAACGCCGTAAATCGTTTTTGCCCCAAACCCCTTACCTAAAACGCGAAACGCTATTGTCAACAAAATGGCGTTGATAAGTAAAATAGTTATACCCGTCGAAATTTTTGCTCCGGAAACAAAATATATAATCGTAGCAATACCGGCAACCCCGCCTCCGGCTATCTCATTTGGTATTAAAAATGCCTTCCATGCAAATGCATAAATAAATATCCCTACAGATATAAATATGTAGGACTTAATGGTTTTCAGTATCGATTTAATGCTCATTTCTTCTGTTATTCTATAAATATTTACGGCGCAAAAATAGACAAAATTATTGATTTTACATTTCCGGAAAACAATTCCAACACAGCTATTATCCGT
The DNA here is from genome assembly GCA_031270335.1 of Prevotellaceae bacterium. Lineage (GTDB taxonomy): Bacteria > Bacteroidota > Bacteroidia > Bacteroidales > UBA932 > JAIRLF01. Next base: position 1,765 of record JAISXV010000238.1, read on the forward strand.
TGAAATACAAAGATTTTAAAAATAAAATGTTCCGGTTAATATAAAATTACTACATTTGAAGCCGTAAAATTTAGTATGTATCTTTAATAATTGTAAGAAATGGAAGAACTTAAAAAAGTAGTAAAATCGTTTGTGTCAGGAAACGATATTCAGGTTGCGCCGCTTGGAGCGGGGCATATTAACGATTCTTATAAAGTATCGGTTGATGGCAAAGAATTTGTTTTGCAGAAGATTAATCATTCGATATTTAAAAATGTCCCGGAGTTGCAAAGCAACATTCTTCGAGTAACATCTCACATCCGTACAAAGTTGGAAGCGAGAGGTGTGACGGATATCGAACGCAGAGTTTTGAACCTCATTCCTGCCAACGACGGCAAATACTATTATCAGGATGAAGACGGAAATTATTGGCGGTTAATGGATTTCATCAAAGACAGTACAAGTTTCGACAGCATCTCCCCCGAACTTGCGGAAAAAGCTGGAGAGGCATTTGGCGACTTTCAAGATATGCTATCCGATTTGCCCGGCGAACCTCTGTTCGAGACAATTCCCGATTTCCACAACATTGGATCGCGTTTAGCAATTTTCAGAAAAGCTGTCAAGTATGATCTCGCATGGCGTCGTCCGCAAGTGCAGTACATAATCGACGAAATGGAAAGGCGCGCCGAAAAAATGCGTTTACCCGAAGTATTGAACGAACTGTACAAAGACGGGAAATTGCCGAAGCGTATCAATCACTGCGACACGAAAGTAAACAACATCCTGTTCGATTCCAAAGGCAAGGAAGTTTTGTGCGTTGTTGATTTGGATACGGTTATGCCGGGATTTGTTTTGTCCGATTTCGGCGACTTTATACGCACCGGAGCCAATACCGGTAAAGAAGATGATACTATCCTCAGTAAAGTGTCGATAGACCTTAAAATATTCAAGGCATATACGAAAGGCTATCTGCGTAAGGCAAAAAAATTCCTGACCGAAACCGAAATCGAATACCTCGCTTTCGGCGCCAGAGTAATGACGTATATGCAGGTACTCAGATTTTTGACCGACTTTCTCGACGGAGACAAGTATTACAAAATCAATTATCCGCATCATAATCTCTACCGGACGCTGGCACAGTGGAAACTGCTGGAAAGCATGGAAAACAACTATACGGCAATGCAAAACATTGTCAGGGCGGTAAATTATGAGACTTATTAACCAGAAATGATGATAAGGATTATTTTTGCGATAATGACTTTATTGTTCTCAAATTATGTTGGAGCGCAGGCATCGGCAATATTGGGCGAATGGAAAACGGTTGATGACAAATCGGGTGAAGTTCGCGCATTAGTACGTATATATCAAGATTCTACCGATGGTTTATATTACGGTAAAATCGAAAAGATGTACAAATATGCCGACGTCGTGTGCGACAAATGCGAAGGCGAAAACAAAAACAAGCCCGTGCTTGGAATGGTCATTATCGCCGGAATGAAAGCCGATGGTAAATCGCTGAAAGGCGGAACGGTACTCGACCCCGAGAACGGGAAAAAGTATTACGCTTCCATCAATATCGACAAAAAATCGGGTAAACTTGTTTTACGCGGTTCGCTCGATAAACGCGGATTCTTCGGACGAAATCAATATTGGACAAAGTGAATTTTTGATTGTAGATTTACGATTGTAGATTTGCCTTCGGGCATAAATCGTAAATTGTGATAAATAAATTTTTGATTGTAGATTTACGATTGTAGATTTTTGATTGTAGATTTTTGATTGTAGATTTGCCTTCGGGCGTAAGCAACAATCTAAAATCTAAAATCGTAAATCTAAAATCTAAAATCTAAAATCGTAATTCGTAAGTTATGATTACATTTTTTGTTGCCATTGCTTTGCTTCTTGCGGGGTATTTTGTTTACAGCAAGATTGTCGAACGGATTTTCGTGATTCAGCCCGACAGAAAAACTCCGGCATACACTCATACCGACGGCGTTGATTATGTG
>JAISXV010000020.1 GCA_031270335.1 Prevotellaceae bacterium
TTGCCGCTTACCACAACAAATCGCATGTTGCCATTGACGATGCCATGCGCTATTGAAGTACTATATAATATGCTCGGCGGCAATGCTGTCTCTGTCCATGTCACGCCGCCGTCGTCGGAGAATGCAGCTTTGTTCTCGGCATACATCACGCCAACGAATCTGTTTTTGCCGTTGACGACGCCGAATGTTATGCTTCGCCAATAGCCGACACTTGGCATCAGCAGCTGTTGCCATCTTCTTTCCTGACAGACATATTCACTGAATTGTACCGTCTCGTCGGATAACTGACAGACGGCGTCGATGTCGAGCCATTCGTAGGAGCAGGTGTCTCCTTCGATACTGCATTCTCCGCAGTTATCATTCCGCTGCGTAACATTTTCAACCATTCCCGCTGTCGCCATAGCGTACTTGACGCCGCCAATGGTTTCAATGTTTCCCCAGTCAATATTATACGATTCTGATTTCGTCAATAGCAAATCATCAATATATACCTCGTCATGCGAAAGCGCAATGACAAGTTTTTGATGCAACTCATCAGGCAAAAAGTCGGTTTTCAGCGTGTATGTCTTTTCGATTTCAGCGAACAGATGCCGCCGATAGCCGCCTTTCAGCTTGTAAACTTCCTGTTCCTGTGGATATTGCGGCTCTGTCAGATGCAGAGGCAAACGCACGCTGTTAAGACACGCCGGACAATCCCACTCAAACCCCGCTCCATTAAGCAGATATTTAACGACAGAGGTGTATTCGTCATTGCAAAGATATTGAAAGGTGTTAGAAGTCGATTTCACGATATTTCCGTCAAGAAGCACAAGGTTAAAGCACTCGCCGCACTGCAAAACCGCCGAAAGGTCAATATCCACATCAGCGCCATCGACACAGCTCCCAAACCAGTCATACAGCGTTCCCGACGCATCTTTGACAATCAGTCCCGAACTGGTTTTTATGCCGATAAGGTACTTGAAATCGGCATACGCATAAAAAGCAAGGTCGGACAATTCCGCTACCGGCAAAGCCGTACAACACGCCTGCACTGCGGCGTCGAACTGAATAAAACTGAATCGCGGACTTCTAACCATGCTATCTTATTTACGATTACAAATTGCAAAAATATGTATTTTTGAGTATTAATTTCATTATGTGATTATTTTTTTGATAAGCATTGATAATAGGGTTTGGGGTTTGGGGTATGGGGTTTAGGCGGCTTGCGCCCGAAGGGCGGGGCAAGCCCGCCCCTACTATACCCTATACCCTATACCCTAAACCCCATTATCGTTTGAGTATCAGCGTAAAATTTGCTGTTTCTTTGCCCGTTTCCCACTCCAGTTCCTTGAGCCAGCCCAGACGCCCGTCCGCATCGACAAGTCCGTATGGATGTTCTCTGATGTGCCGGAACTCATACGGTTTTATAGGATATTTGAACGTCATTATCTCCGCCGACACATCCAATAGCAACTCGGCGGCGTTGAAAAAGTCGTCAACTGAAATGTCCTGATTTTCAACAATGGCATTTTTCTCGATAACGTAATTCCCTTGCGCCCTCATCCTTGCCGTACTGTAGCCTTCCGACGCTCCAAACATCAACGCGCGCCGATAAACAGGCGGCATTCCCCTTGTTATACCCGCAAAATGCCGCATAGCCATACGTGCGGGCGACAGGCGGGCGTTATAAATCGTGTCAGGGTCAATAAGCGTCCCGCCGGTGTCTGTTGCTCCCTTATTGACTTCGATAACATTGTCGGATGTTGTACCTCGCCTAAGGTCGATAATGAACAGGTCGTTGTCATACTGCCAATCTTTTAAATTATCCGCAATTTGCCGACGGCGAGTTGCTTCTATTGCGTAACCGTCGGCAATCAGTTCGCTCAAATATTCTTTTGCAACAACCGCCTTTTCAACCGAAGTATGATATTCGCGTGTAGCATGGAAGCCGTCTATTGAGTTGTACTCTCCCGACAGCCACTTCTTATATCCGGTCTTGACGCTCCGAATATTACTTTCAGTATCAAACTTTATTGTGTGTTCATTTATCCCGTCGCAAGTCATTATCACATCATTTTTATAGAAAAACTCCATTGGCTCAACCCTGATAACGCCGCCCGCCTCAAAACCGAATCCTACATTGTCGATAGCCTGCAAACTCTCGAATAATTTTTTCCACGACACAAACATTTTTGGCGTTGTGCCGTCGGTCATCACCGCCTGACGTACCAGATAACCGTTTGTAATCGCACGCAGGCTTGCCCTGCCATCCTCACTTGTCTTGTGTACATCGCTATCGACGCGCCCGTAATAGTCGCTTTTTACCGTCAATGCACCGTCGGTAAGGTGCTCCGCTATGCGAGATAACGATTCGTGAATCAAATACAATTTTGCCGGAGTATCCGAATATTGGGAATTTCCATCGAAACGGACGTAGCTGCCGGAATCAATAGTGAGATTTGCTTCGCGGGTGGAAAAAAATTCAGGACATGGTTCTTCGGGCATGATGTACCCGTATGCTTCCCCCACGTAAGCAAGCAAATCCATTTTTACATCAATATTGCCTTCGAATTTTAATACATCATACTCTTCGTGTATGCTAAATTCAAGGTCATTTCCGCAATCACCCGCCAAACTACTTGCGACCTCGTAAACTGTTTCGCCTACTATGATTTTTACAGTTTGGGCATTTATTGAGCGTATATGCCCGCATTGCCCAAACTCATACGATATTTTACCTGAAATATCAACAATTAGTTTACCGCTAAAAATATCTACATCCGGCATAGATACGTACATTAATGGTTGCTCGGGAGTATCATTTAGCGGCAACGATATACTTAAGCCTTCATCTACTTCGCCGCTTTCAGCGTATTCCGCTGTATTTAAACGAATATACAATGTTGAGCGAAAAGGCTTTCCCCACATTGTAGTATCACTGCAATTAGACTTTGTGAGTTCTTCCCCGCTCCTATACAGTGTTATCGCCTGTTCCTGTACCTCGTCGTCCGGATACTTTTGAACGGCTTCTAATCGGGTTTTAATTGTCTTTGCAGGCAACAATATTTCCCGCCCTAAATTACCGTATTTTGTTAAAGTTTTTCCGCTTCTTGACAAAAGACTGTCCAAGTCGATTTCGTCGTCTCTCTTATTGAGGAACGTAACACGTATATCATTTGCCGTAATTGTCGATGCAACCCTGCACCAGTTCCGGTAACGTTCCTCATATAACACGGCAAAGTCGATTTGCCCGCTGTAATACTCATCCCACCCGCGCCCGTCGCAAGTATATTCGCAAAGAAAATCAATCTCCGCATCAACGCCGTATTGTTCATATAATGTTTTCAACAGCGCATACCCCGCCTCTCTGTCAAACTCAATTTCGTTATCGGCCTGGTCTGGCGATATGCCGTAATAGCTGCCTCTTTTGATAACCGGAGTAAACCCGTCGAACTTCACAGGCTCTTGAATCGGCATTTTTTCACCTGATTTTCTGTTTGTTAGAAAAAATCTATAATCCATGATAAAATAATCAAATAAAGTACAAAAATACGTATTTTTCTTATAAATTGTACTTAAAACACGTATTTACGTATATTTATTGTCGTTTTTGATTATAAAAATATATGATTTGTTTGTGAAAAACTTATTATCTTTGCGGCAAATTTAAAATTCAAAAGCAATGAAAAAAGTATTAGTATTTTTTACTGTGTTTATCGTCACAATATCGGCAAAAGCGCAGTTTTTCGCAGGAATAGAGACGAAAATGGGAATAAGCAATATTGTCACAACAGATAGTTGGGATAATGGATTCAGTTATTTCGCCGGACTTAATGTCGGGTACGAATTTTTAAAACATATTCCGGTTAGCGTGGGCGTTGAATATGGAGAGCTGAAGTATCGTCCGTTTGATTATCAGTTCAAACAGACAGGGGTTAGGATTCCGTTAAAAATTGGTTATTGCCATTATCTCAACAATTTAAAACCTTTTATTAATGCGGGAGTGTTTTATGCTGTAAAAAACGACATTGTTCCAAACATTGATGTTTACGACAATACGGGAGGATTTTTGGGCCCAGCGACTTACACAAATCACTTTGGTTATCTGGTACAGATAGGAATAGGATATAAAATCATCGACAAATACACCGTTTCCATAGCCGGCGAATACAACAGACCATTCGGCGACCGCATCAAATACAACATTGAACAGGTGAAAGGTCCCGGTTTTTATCATTTAGGCGCAGTTATAGGTGTAAGTATTAGTTTTTAAATGATTTGTCAATGTTGATATATTATTGATGTATTCAACAAACTGCTAAATGTAATTTATTGATTTACACCTGTTAAAAAGTATAATAGATATGGCATGGCATGCAAGAGGTCATCGGTTCGAATCCGATATGCTCCACTTCGTAAACTAAGAGTTAAGAACTAAAAGTTAAGAGTGATATTCGTGGCGTAAATTCAGACGAGCCGCGTTGTTTTGCTGTTTGTGGTCAGTCGCATGTTTTTGAAGTCGATATCCGACAACAATAGCGCGCCCGGACGTTTTCCGAGTTCGAAACTGCCGAGTTCCGAATCAAGGTTTAGAGCTTCGGCGCCGTTCAGCGTTGCCCAGCGAAGGAGTGTTTGCAAGCCTGTCGCCGGAAACGTCGAATCAAGGATTTTCAGTTCCTGCATCATCGAAAGATTTGTGTTTGAGGACAAACTGTCCGTTCCGATGGCGACGTGAGCGTTGAGTTTTGAAAACAGATTTACATCGGGGAGATTGTTTTCGATGTACAGGTTCGACGCCGGACAAAAAACCCAGGTCGTCTTTCGATTCCGGGTTAAAGTTTGTCGAAAATCCTGTTCGTTTGTATGCGTATTGTGAATCAGTAACAAGTTTGTTTCGAGTGCGATATACTTCAGAATCCGATGCAGAGGGTTGTCATAGCAGGATAGGAAATCGTCCATTTCGTTCCCGAAAAAGTCTCGCATTTTTCCCTGTTTTTTAGCGAAAAGTTCCATTTCGTCGAAACTTTCTTCGTTGTGGATACTGAGAATCCCGCTGTCGTTACCTTCGGCGACCGACATTTCGAACAGCCTTTCCGACAACGAATACGGCGCGTGAGGCGTGATGGAAACTCTTAATCCGGCGTTTGCGAAATTCTGTTTTACTGTTCTTGCTTTGGCGATATTTTCGTCGGCAAGATTGGGATTCAGGTTTAAGGTCTCGACGAAAGTGTGATAAATCAGCCGGCTGTCCTTTTTCATCTTTACGCTGAGGTCGTTGTTCGAAATATCGCCGACAGCGACAATCCCTTCGTTTTCCATTTGTTTGTCAGCCTCATACATCGCCAAAACCTGTTCGTTCACATCGCTGTTTCGATACGATATGACCGATTTACAAAACTCCGTCATCCCCGAATGTTGCGGAATAACGCCTTTTATATGCGACAGTTCGCTATGACAGTGCGCATTAATAAATCCGGGACTGATTATCCCGTTAAAAAACTCCGTCCGTTCCTTTTCGATGACAGAATCGCCTAACGAACCGATACTTACAACTTTTCCGGCATTGTCGAACTCAACAACGCCATTCCTGACAAATTCTCTGCCTGTGAACACGTAATGTCCTGATATCAACCGCATAACTTAATCGTTTTACTCATCGTTTTTTTTTATTTCAGACAGCAAAGATAATGCTTTATTTTTTACCACCACTTACCTCGTCCGCTGGAGTTTTACTGCCCAATCAAATGATACTAACTGTCTTCCTCTTTCCTCTGTCTCGTATGACTTTACATTCTTTTCTGATTTCATATCATATCTACTGTTTTTGAGGCAAAACCATTACGAACAGATAATAAGGAAGAAATAATCGACAGTTTTGGCAAAAATTGATGTTCGATGAAAGACCTGACATTTTACGATGACAAACCATCGGTAATGTTCAATTTTCAATTCTTCGAATTTCGACTTCGCATTTTTTACAGTCGAAACAAAGTTTAAGTTTTTTGTTGGCATGGCAGAGGAAGAGGTCGCCGGATTTTGGAGCGCCCTGTTTGACAGGACACATTCCAAGTTCGAATTTGATGCAGTATTTGTTGTACATCAGAGATTTGGGAACAGTTCCGGATTCGACGGCTTTTTCGATTTTTCGAACGCCATGTCGTCGGTAAAACCGTTCCGCCAGACTGTTCGACACGTTTGCCGTAAAATCGACCTCGTCTGTGATATACGCAATCCCGGACGGGACGATTGTCGATTCTTTTCGTTTGTAACGCGCTCGTCGTTCGTCGGCGAGCGCGAGTATCAATTGCCGGCGCCATGCGTTGATAGCCGAAATCGGAAAAAAATATTCGCAATTTTGGCAATTTATCCGGAAATCGAAAATGTCGTTGCCTGTTTTGCCGAACTGTTCGATTATCGTTTTCAGCATTTTATCGCTGTCGATGGCTTTTTCTGACGAGTGAGGAATGGAAATATCCACTTCGACACAATCCTCGTCGCAGGCTTTGATATAAACAACGTCTTCGGATATTTCGATTGATACCTCAGCGTGTATTTTACGGACAGCGCTTTTTCCCGCAAGTTTTTTGTCGAACAGTCGATCGGAGTTGCGGAAAATCTTTGTCCCGACGCGTATCCCGTCCATCGACAGAGGCGTGATTGTGTTTCCGTCCACCGAGTTCGCTCTCGTACCCAGCAGTTTTCCCGAATTGTCGAAAAAACAGACGCCGTCGCCGTTTGCCAGCAAGTCAGTGTTATCCAGAACAAACGAGCGTTTAGAAACCGAAACCACCGTCCCGCAATATTTTCCCATCGACTTGGCTGTACCGGCGTTCAGTCCCTGCGTTCTGCCTTTTGCAAAGTATGTTGTGAATCCTCTCGAAAACGACCTTTCGACGTCAGGTTCAAAAAACAATTCCACATTCCCCGATGACGATTTCCCGTAACCGTCCGATTTGTCGAGTATTTTATCAATACATTTTCGATAATACGCCGTAATGTTTTTCACGTAAGCGATATCTTTCAGCCTTCCTTCGATTTTGAAGGATGTAACGCCGGCGGCAATCAAATCCTCCAGATATTCGGACATATTCAAGTCTTTGAGTGAAAGCAGATGTTTATCGCCGGTAATTTTCACGCCCTTATCGTCGTATAAATCAAACGGTAAACGGCAGAGTTGAGCGCAACAACCTCTGTTGGCGCTTCTGCCCGACAGCGCTTCGCTTAAATAGCAACGTCCGCTATAACTCACGCAAACAGAACCGTGTACGAAAAATTCGAGTTCTACCGTCGTCGATTTTCGTATCTCGGCAATCTGTTTCAACGACAATTCCCGCGCAAGTATCACCCGTTCGAAACCGACATCCTGCAAAAATTTCACCTTTTCGGGTGAATAATTATCTGTCTGTGTTGAAGCGAATAGCGGAATCGGCGGCAAATCCATTTCGAGCAACGCCATATCCTGTACAATGACGGCGTCGCATCCGGTATTGTACGCCTGCACAAGCATTTCCCGCGCCTGTTCGAGTTCGTTGTCATACAGAATTGTATTCAGCGTGAGATAGACTTTTGCGTAATATCTGTGAGCATATTCGCACAACAGTTCGATGTCGGCAAAACCGTTTCCCGCGGCTTCACGCGCTCCGAATCTGCTTGCACCAATATACACAGCGTCAGCGCCGTGATTGATTGCTGCTTCGCCCGATTCCCTGTTTTTTGCAGGAGCAAGAAGCTCTATCGTTTTGATTGCCCGTCTGTTCACCAATCGAAGTTACACCGAATACATCTTTTTGTAATATTCCTGATATTCACCGCTTGTGACACCGTCTAACCATTCCTGATTATCCAAATACCATTGAACGGTTTTTTCGATTCCTTCTTCGAACTGCAATGATGGTTCCCATCCGAGTTCGTTCTTTAACTTGCCGGAATCGATAGCATAACGCAAATCGTGACCGGCGCGGTCGGTAACGTAGGTTATCAAACTGTCCGATGCTCCTTCGTTTCTACCCAACAGTCTGTCTGTAACCTTAATCATGACTTTGATGAGGTCGATATTTTTCCACTCGTTGAAACCGCCGATGTTGTAAGTCTCCCCTACCCTGCCCTTGTGGAAAATGACGTCGATAGCTCTCGCATGATCAATGACATACAGCCAATCGCGGACATTTTCGCCTTTTCCATACACCGGCAAAGGTTTGTTGTTGCGAATATTATTAATAAATAAAGGTATCAACTTTTCGGGAAACTGATACGGTCCGTAATTGTTTGAACAGTTCGAAATCACGGCTGGCAATCCATAAGTATCGTGAAATGCCTTAACAAAGTGATCCGACGAGGCTTTCGATGCGGAATACGGCGAATGCGGGTCGTAAGGCGTTTCTTCGGTAAAAAATCCTTCACTGCCCAGAGAACCATACACTTCGTCGGTCGAAATGTGATAAAACAGTTTTGTTTCGACGCCGGATTTTTCCCAAGTTGCTTTTGCCGCCTGCAACAGTGATAATGTGCCGATTACATTGGTCTGTGCAAACAGAAACGGGTCTTTTATCGACCTGTCCACATGACTTTCGGCAGCAAGATGAATCACTCCGTCAATACTGTATTTGTCGAATATCGACAGGATTGTGTCGAAATCGCAGATATCTGCTTTGACAAAAACGTAATTCGGCTTGTTTTCGACATCTTTGAGATTAGCCAGATTCCCAGCATAAGTCAGTTTATCGAGGTTAATAATGTTGTACTCAGGATATTTGTTTACAAACAGACGTACAACATGCGAACCGATGAAACCGGCTCCTCCGGTGATTAATATGCTCCTTTTCATAATATCGTATTATTAATAAAATTTGTGCAAAAGTAATACTTTTTTATCTTTTTATATTTCTGTCGATATAATCGTACAGATTTTCGAACGTTAAGATGCTTGCTATTTCATTTGCCTGTATTTTAACGCCGAACAAACTTTCCACAAGAGCCACCATGTCCACAAGTCCCAGACTGTCGATGTCCAGAGTATCCTTGATATTTGCATCTGGGACGAGTGTCGATACTTCGATCTCAAATTCTTCGGCTAACGCTTCATTTACTTTGCTTATTAGTTTTGTCTTATCCATTGATTGTTATATTATTTTATATTTTTTACTATCAGAGTTGAATTTGTTCCGCCGAACCCGAACGAGTTCGATAGAAACGTGTCAAAAATTTTGTTTACCCTCACAGCGGGAATATTCAGTTTAATCGAATCGGCGTCAGGGTTTTCGAAGTTCAGATTCGGAGCGATAAACCCGTTTTTCATCATCAGCATCGAGTAGATTATTTCGCTTGCTCCTGCCATCCACATTTCATGTCCGGTCATCGACTTTGTAGAAGTGATTTCCGGTTTATGGTCGCCGAAGACGTTTGCTATTGCCTTAGCCTCGTTAGCGTCGCCGACGAGAGTCGATGTGGCGTGAGCATTGACGTATCCTATTGTACGGATGTCGATTCCGGCTTCGCTGATTGCCATTTGCAACGAACGGCTTGGTCCGTCAACATTCGGAACCGAAATATGGTCGCCGTTCGACGAAAACCCGTATCCGGTAATTTCGGCGAGGATTGGCGCTCCGCGTTTTACTGCCGATTCGTAACTTTCGATGATCACCGTCGCCGCTCCGCCGCCGGGGACTAAACCGTCACGGTCTCTGTCGAAAGGACGCGAAGCCTTTTCCGGTTCGTTTTCGCGTATCGAAAATGCGTTGATGCCGTCGAAACTGCCTATTGAATAAGGATTTACTTCCTGCGCTCCGCCGCATACTACGCATTCCTGCAATCCGGCTTGAATCAGCATCCGTCCAAGTCCGATTGCGTGCGAGCCGCTTGCGCATGCTCCCGAAATCGTCAGATTGATGCCTTTCAGCTTGAAGATACACGACAGATTCATGGTTACAGTCGAGTTCATTGACTGAAATATCGCACCCGAACCGATCATTGCCGTATCTTTCTTTTCGCGCATTGTGTCAATACTTTTCATGACGGCTTCGGCGCTGCTGTCGTTGCCGTAAAGCAGCCCTACTTCGTGAGCGGCAAGATAATCGCCGTCGATCTTTGCGTTTTTCAGCGCTTCGTCGGTTGCGAGATACGCATAATTGCACTGTTCAGCCATATACACACGCTGGTTGCGGCTGAGGACGCCTTTCAGATTAGGCGTTTCCAGACGGGCGGTCAGCCCCGAACGGAATCCGAGTTCTTTACGCGAAGCATCGAAGACAATCCCCGATTTTCCTTCGTAAAGCGATTTACATACTTCTTCAAGATTTTTTCCCAGACAGGAATAAATTCCCATACCTGTGATTACAACTCTTTGTTTCATCTATTCTTTCAATTCTGTTCTTTCTTAATTTTAAGCAATTTATCTAATGTTTCGTGAATACGTGTTCTTATGCCGGACAGCTCTGTCAATTTTCCGGCTTTCTGCAAATTATAGAACCTGTTCCGGCTTTTCTGACGTTTCCATGCTTTTTCGTAAGTAACTGCAAATATGAATAAAAACGGTAAACAAACCAGATAAGCCAGGGAAATCAGCGCCGAATCGGCGATTGCCCATACTGCAAAAAAGAGGATGATATTTAATAACGGTATAGTTACAATAGCGCTAAGTATAAGATTAATAGTCCCGTGTAACATTTCATCTTTTATTCTCCTGTTTATCAGTTTTGGCGGATAAATGACTAATGCAGTGGATATAAGCGCAACAAGATATACCGGAAACAATATTGCAAAACATAATACTCCGAAAATGTTCCTGATAAGCGAAGGACATCGTTCAAACGATTTATCGCTGATTTTCAGTTCCTTGATTTTGCTGCCCAGAACAGCGGCGTCGTTGTAAACCTGTTGCACTTCGTCGCCATGTTCCGAGGTTTTCAATGTATCCAGATGTTTGACAAACTGTTTGTCCGACAGTAATTTTTCGGGCAGTTTGCATGGATTGAAGCCGTTATCTTTGGCATATTTTATTCCGTAAGTGTTTCGGAGGAAGTCTATTGCCTCGTAATTGTCTAAGTCGGTGATGTTGAGCATCAGTTCGGCGACGCGGCTTCGTACAAGATCGTTCACTTCGCGCTGCGCTGTCCTGCTTTTTTCCTTATACATCTCATAATAAGGCTTCAGCGATACGGGTTCTCCGAATTTGATCATTATATCTTCGCGTATGTTCATATAGTCCGAATAGTGGTTACACGAAGGCATGATGAACACTTCTTTTTCGAAATTGCCTTTTGCGGCGGCTTCGAAAGCTATACGCAGATATCCGTACGAAAATTTGCCTAACCATCTCTTATCCTGATGCCCCGCTTCGGGATAGATGATGACGGTTCCGTTGTTCAGCAGCTCGTAATATGTTTTCAGGAAAGTGTCGCCGTTGTTTGCCATGCTTCCTATTCCCTGATACATCAACCGAAATGCCGGCATAATCCCAAGTCCCCGGAATATCGTTCCGAAAACGGGAAAATCGAATGCATCGGCACGCGCAATAGCTCTGATTTTCCGTCTGTCGCGTGCGTTGATTGCAAATACTAATGCCAAGGCGTCGTTCAAACTGTTCTGATGGTCGGACACAACCATCAAAGGCGCATCTTTTGGCATGTTTTCCCTGCCAAGAAAATAGGCTCTCCGGTAATATACCGAATGTACAATCCGTACATACAGTTTAAATAATCTGTATACTATGCCTCTTTTCCCGCTCGGAAACTTTACTGTTAAATTTTCTGTCCATAAACGCTGTTTCATCTTATGTTTTTACTTTTAATTAACATCATAAATATTAATTTTTCGGAGTACAAAAGTAGTAAAGAAAACTAATAGCACAAAAAAGTTTTTTCATCGTTTTTGAAATAGCTGATTGTTCGGATATTTGCACACAGGTATATTTGCATATTTACATATTTTTCCACTGCTGACCGACTAAAAAAATAGGGGTACTTCCGTACGATTTCCCCAAAAAGTTGTAATTTTGCATTGTCAAAAACAAGTTACAACGATAGGCAAATGCAGTTTGGCATACAATCATTATCTACAATTTTCAAAGTGGAGTGAACAGAACGTATATTTTGTTTGTCGATTGAAAGACAATGCGGTCTATGAAGTGCAGGGCGAGCCTGTATTTGAACAAATGCTGTCCGAAAAAGAATACGGAGTACTGAAAGAAGAACATATACACTTAAAATACACGGAAGACAAAAAACAAAAAACACTTTGTCTGCGTAAAGTCACATGTAAAGATGAAAAGGGAAGAATCTACTATTTTATTTCAAACAAATGGGTGATATCCAATGAATAAATTGCCCTGATATATAAATGTCGTTGGACAATAGAACTTGTATTCAAAAAATTAAAACAAAATTTCCAACTCCATTTTTTCTATTCCGAAACAGAAAATGGGATTAAAGTCCAAATTTGGTGTACGCTAATAACTTAGGTAACCGGAAGTGCAAAAGTCCGGCAAAAATATTCAGTGTTTCCTTCATGCCAGTCCGGCGTTAACCGGTCATTTAATTCTACGGGGTGGGCAGCGGTATATATTTGCACATTGGACGCAATCAGCACGTTATTTCCTATTGTTATTTTATTGCAATCAATAAACGTACAGTTCATATTCACCGACACATTATTGCCGATATGAATGTTTTGTCCGTAATCGCATATAAAAGGAATGCCTACCGAAACATTCGTGCCGATACTGCCGAACATTTCCTTTAAAAGACCGGATTTCGCAATATTATCATTGTATGGCAATGCATTATATTGCGATAACAACTTTCGCGTTTTCGTTT
>JAISXV010000095.1 GCA_031270335.1 Prevotellaceae bacterium
TGAAAGCTACAGGTAAGCCGGTGATATTCATTCTTATGTCGGGAAGCGCTGTATCGTTCCCCTGGGAATCGCAAAACATTGATGCGATTATCAGCGCTTGGTACGGCGGAGAATCTATTGGTCTTGCTATTGCCGATGTTATTTTGGGAAATTACAATCCTTCAGGTCGTTTGCCTGTTACTTTCTATGCAAATGATTCCGATTTGCCCGATATCGAAGATTATAACATGAACAATCGCACTTATAAATATTTCAAAGGAAAACCTTTATACCCGTTTGGTTATGGATTAAGTTACACTACTTTTGCGTATAAATGGGAGACTCCGCCGCAAAAATCATACAAAAGTTCCGGAACAATAACCTGTTCATTTAGTGTTACTAATACGGGAAAACTAAGCGGCGATGAAGTTGCTCAGGTTTACGTCAAATATCCTGATGGTAAAGGTTTCCCGATAAAAGAACTGCGGTATTTCGAAAGAAAACATATCGTTGAAGGACAAGCAGAACAGATAAAAGTATCAATTCCTGTCAATCAATTGGCAAAATGGGACGAAAAAGCCAAAAAGTTAATCGTTCCCACAGGAGCTTACTCAATTTATGCAGGAACAAGTTCCGACGATGAAGCTATTGTCGCTGTATTTGATGTAAAATAATTAGCAAATACTAAAATTATAATGAAAAAAATTTACTTATTATTATTTGTATGCGGGATTGCGTTTACTGCGCCCGCCCAAAAGAACATTGAGTTGCTATCGCCCGACGGAAATATCAAACTGTCGGTAACGCTGAGCGACAAAATCACTTATGCCGTGTCGTACAAAAACGACATTCTGTTGCAAAACAACGAACTGCAATTGCAACTGCGTAACGAAACGCTCGGCAAAAATCCGAAACTGTCGGGACAGAAACGCTCCTCAGTCGATACGGAGTTTAAGCCGGTCGTGCCGTTTAAGTTTTCTACCGTCAAGAACAGGTACAATCAGTTGCTGCTGAACTTTAAAGGCGGCTATTCGGTGGAGTTTCGCGCGTTTGACGACGGCGTCGCCAGCCGTTTTATTACGGCAAAGAAAGGCAAAATCGAAGTCCTTGACGAAGGCTTCGATCTGTCATTTACCGGCGATTATCTTGTGCATTCGCAATTTCCCGGCGAAGGTGGATTCAATTCCTTTTACGAAGAACCCTATTCGCATGTTGAATCGAAACAGTGGAAAACTGGCGAAATGTCGTGTTTGCCGGTATTGATTGATACACGCAGGGATGTAAAAATCCTCTTTTCCGAAGCCGACCTGACGGATTATCCGTGCATGTTTCTCAGCGGCAAAGGTGTCGGCAACGGAGCGAAAGCCGTGTTTCCGCCTGCTCCGCTCGAAACAAAACATGACCCGAACGGGAGAAACATCCGCGTAACGAAAAGCGCCGACTATATCGCAAAAACAGACGGGTCGAGAACGTTCCCGTGGCGATGGTTTGTCATTGCCGACAATGACGGTCGAATTATTGAAAGTACGATGGTTGCACGCCTGTCGCCACAGAATGTCGATTACGATGTTTCGTGGATCAAGCCCGGACTGGTAGCATGGGACTGGATGAATCGCCGGGCAGACTACGGACCCGAAGTCAACTACAGCGCAGGCGTCAACACTGCTGCCTACAAACACTACATCGACTTTGCTTCGCGTAACAAAATCTCTTACATGCTGTTCGACGAAGGCTGGTCGAAAAACAATGCTCATCCGATGGAAGTCCGTCCGGAAGTCGATATTCCCGAACTGGTTCGTTACGGCAGGGAAAGGAATGTCGGTATCATCCTCTGGATTACCTTCAGCGGGATACAGGAAGATTTTGATGACGACAGTTTTAACCTGTTCGAACATTTCTCGAAAATGGGTATTGCCGGTTTTAAAATCGACTTTATGGACAGGAACGACCAGGGCATTGTCAATTTCTATGAACAGGCGGCTCGCGAATCGGCAAAATATAAAATGCTGGTGGAATTGCATGGTTCTTACAAGCCTGTGGGAATGGAATATCGCTATCCGCATGTACTTTCATACGAAGGCGTCCGCGGTACGGAAAACTGGAAGGACTGCACGCCCGACAACAATCTGTATATGCCTTTCATACGCAACGTAGTGGGACCGATGTCGTTCTGCCCCGGTGCCATGCTGACCGTCCAGCCCGAACAGTACAACCGTCTGGGTACAAACCTCGTCTTGACAGGCACACGTGTTCATCATATCGCTTATTACATCCTGTTCGAAAGCGGGTTGCAGATGATTTCCGACAGTCCGCGACAGTTTGATCAGAATCCCGATTGCCGCGATTTTATCTTTTCGACGCCTGTAACATGGGACGAAACGTATTCTTTGACAGCCGATGCCGGTCAATATGCCGTCGTAGCTCGTCGTCACGGCGACAAATGGTGGATAGGAGGCATAACCAATAACGCCCAAAAAACACGCGAGTTCGACGTCAAGCTCGATTTCCTTCCGAAAGGAAAAACTTATCATATAACTATCTTCGAAGACGGATTGAA
>JAISXV010000120.1 GCA_031270335.1 Prevotellaceae bacterium
CTCTGGCGCTGGTACCTCAGTAGTAGTATCCTTTGTCTGCGCTGCAAGATTATGCGGAAACAAAAAACTAAGAATTGCAATAACGGAAATTGCAAAAAGAAATGTTGTTTTTGTAGAAATATCAATGAATCTTTTTTCCTTCTTTATTCACTTTATCATCTTATTATCATTTTAAGAGGTCAATTCAAAGGCGCCTGTAACCTTTACTGCAATCAGAGTTTTGTTGTGTTCAAGGTTGTTATTCCTGTGCGGCTTATCCGAAAAAGCAGGGCGGCTACAGCCTTCGTTGCGCATCCCTGCGCCAACTTTTGAAGCAACTTCCTTGCCTTATGCCAACACCTTGAACCCGTAGTTTTCACTCTCTACACGGCTTGCCGTTTGTTGAATGTCGATAAACACTAACACGGCGCCGGTTGTATTCTTGTGTTACGTCCTTTCAAATAACCTGTCGTTTAAAAATATTTGGGGCAAAGATAGAACCTTTTTTTGATTTGACCAAATTTTTTTCGATTTTTTTTATCGCTTTATCCCGCATGAGCGTTTTTCAGGAGTTCAAATGTATTTTCCTCAACCGTTTACGTCTGCAACATATCAAATGCAGCCACGGCAGACATGGCGGAGGGTTTTTATACAAAGGGCGCTATTATTGCGTCCTTTGTTATAAACTTTTTTTACAGTGTGAAAAATATTTAATAATTTTGCACCTTGTAATAACAGAAAAAGGTGAATATGGATACAAAAGATTTCGCAAGGTGAGTTTCGATAATATCTGGATAGCGTTTATTATGACTGCGATTGCCGGGTTGTCGACCGGTATCGGCAGTTTCATTTCGTTACTGGCGAAAAAGACGAACACAAAGTTCCTGTGCGCTTCGCTTGGTTTTTCGGCAGGCGTGATGATTTACATCTCTTTCATGGAGATGATGCCGGAAGCAAAACGCGCTCTTATCGCTACTTTCGGCGATAAATACGGCGAATTGTATCTGCTGTTTGCGTTTTTCGGAGGTATGGCGTTGATTGCTTCAATCGACCTTATCGTTCCCAAGGCAAACAACCCGCATGAATTGCTGGGCGTTGAGGAAATGAACAAAAAGACCAATCTTGGGCGGACGGGGATTGTTGTTGCCATGTCTATCGCCATCCACAATTTTCCGGAAGGTATCGCCACATTCACTTCGGCTCTTGGCGGGCTTGATATCGCTATACCTATCACCATTGCCATTGCCATTCACAACATTCCGGAAGGTATTGCTGTTGCTGTTCCCATCTATCACTCTACGGGCAGCCGGCGGAAAGCCTTTTGGCTGTCGTTTGCATCGGGATTGTCGGAGCCTTTGGGAGCGGTGATTGCGTTCCTGTTTCTTATGCCCTACTGGTCGCCGGCGGTAAACGGGACAGTGTTGGCGGCAGTGTCGGGAATCATGGTTTTCATTTCGTTGGACGAACTGTTGCCCAGCGCTCAGAAATACGGCGAACATCACGTGTCGATAATCGGGCTGGTGGCTGGCATGGCGCTGATGGGCGTCAGTTTGTTTGTGTATTGATATTTTTGACTACTTTTGCATCCGGAAATTATTAACAATAGATGAATCTGTCGTTTTTTATAGCGCTAAGATATTTGCGGTCGAAAAGGTCGCTGAATATTATTAACATAGTATCGTATATCAGCCTTATCGGGGCGGTGTGCGGGACGGCGGCGTTGCTGATTGTGCTGTCGGTGTTCAATGGATTCGAAAATCTTACGGCGTCGATATTCAGCATCTTCGACCCCGAACTGAAAGTTGTTCCCGCTACGGGCAAAACTTTTGTCATCGACAGCGCCATGCTCGCAAAGATAGCCGCTTTGCCCGAAGTGGATAATGTCGCTCTCACGCTCGACGAAAATGTCTTGCTCAAATACAAGAATCAACAGACGATAGCTTTAATGCGAGGCATCGACGAAAATTACGCGGCAAATACTTCGCTGGAAAATTCGATGTACGACGGCGATTTCCGGATGTACCGTAACGGTTATCCCGCTGCGGTTTTCGGTTATGGCGTTGCCGCCAAACTCGGGCTGTTCAATCTGCGGATGGAAGAACCGACGCTTGTCAATGTCCCGAAACGTGAGGGAAATGTGTCGTTAACTAATCCTGCGGCGTCGATCAATACAATGAGTTTGTTGCCGTCGGGTATCTTTGAGGTGGAGAAGAGTTTCGACGACACGTATGTGTTTGCTCCCATCGAATTTGTCCAACGTCTGCTCGACCGCGAATCGCAGGCTTCGGCTGTCGAAATCAAACTGAAATCCGGAACCGACTGTAACAGCGCACGTAAAACGGTGGCGGATATTGCCGGCGACGGTTTTCTGACAAAAACGCGTCAACAGCAAAACGAAGCTCTGTATCGCATGATGCGTTCGGAAAAACTGATTGTATATGGAATACTGGTTTTGATTGTCATTATTTTGTCGTTCAACATCTCCGGCTCGCTTTCGATGCTGATAACCGAAAAGAAAGACGATATCGCCACACTGAAAAGTCTGGGCGCTTCCGACAAAACGATTAAAAGGATATTTCTACTGGTTGGTCTGATGATTTCATTTGCAGGAATAGCGGCAGGATTAGTGATTGGATTGTCGATATGTCTGTTACAGCAATATTTCGGACTGCTCAAACTCCCCGGAAACAACTTGCTCGTCGATGCTTATCCCGTGAAAGTGCTTTTGTCGGATGTGATGCTGGTGATTGCTTCCGTCGCAGTCATAGGATATCTCGCAGCAATAATCTCTGTATCGATTTCCGTAGATAGCCGCTAATATTGCCACTAATGCACTAATTTTTCTGTTATTAATCAGGATCGCCAATTATCAATTAAATTATTAATCAGGATCGCCAATTATCAATTAACTCCACTCTGAAGTAAAATGGAATTTGATTTTATCGAATTTCTCTTCAGCCATTTTCAAAGCGTAGGACGAATCGGCGAGATAGACGTTTCTGCCGTATTTATCGAGGGCGATGTTATTGTATTTGCGTGTCATAAAGTCGTCTAACTGACTTTTGTCGTCGCTTTCGAACCAGCAGGCTTTGTAGAGAGCAATCGGTTCGTATTTACATTTGGCGCCATATTCGTGTTCCAGACGGTACTGTATGACGTCGAATTGCAACATTCCGACGCAACCGATTATTTTTCTGTTGTTGATTTTCAGAGTAAACAGTTGGGCTACACCTTCGTCCATTAGCTGGTCGATACCTTTTGCCAACTGTTTTGATTTCATCGGGTCGGCATTTTCGATATAGCGGAACAGTTCGGGCGAAAAACTCGGAATCCCTTTGAAACTAAGTATTTCTCCTTCGGTGAGAGTGTCGCCGATTTTGAAAGTCCCGGTATCGTGCAATCCCACGATATCGCCGGGAAACGATTCATCGACAATAGATTTCTTGTCGGCGAGAAAAGTGTTGGGCGACGAAAACCGTATTTGTTTTTTCGACGCGACATGATAATACGGCTTGTTCCGTTCGAAAACTCCCGAACAGATTTTGAGAAACGCTATCCTGTCGCGATGATTTGGATCAAGATTGGCGTGTATTTTGAACACAAAGCCGGTGAGTTTCGGCTCGAAAGGACTGATTTCGCGGACGCCGGTAACGGATTTTTGCGGATAGGGAGCGATTTCCACAAAGCAATCCAGCAGTTCGCGAACGCCGAAATTATTCACAGCGCTACCGAAAAATACCGGAGCAAGTTTGCCGGCATCGTATTCCGGCTTGTCAAATTCGGGATAGATGGTTTCGATAATTTCCAAATCGTCACGCAGTTGTTTACTTGCCTGTTCGCCCAGCGCCGTTAAGGCTTCGGCAGATTCCAAATCGGTGATTTCAAGGATATCGGCGTCTGATTTCTGCTTATTTATCGAATAAAACAGTTGCAGTTTTTTTTCGAAACGGTTGTACACGCCTTTGAACGAAGACCCGTCCCCGATGGGCCAACTGAGCGGGATAACGTTTATTTTCAGTTCTTTTTCTATTTCGTCCAACAAATCGAACGGGTCTTTGGCATCCCTGTCGAGTTTATTGATAAACACAATGACGGGCGTGTTTCTCATCCGGCACACTTCCATTAATCGACGGGTTTGCAGTTCAACGCCTTTGGCTCCGTCAATCACGATGATAACGCTATCGACGGCGGTCAAAGTCCGGTAAGTATCTTCGGCAAAGTCCTCATGCCCGGGCGTATCGAGGATATTGATTTTTCGATCCCTGTATTCAAAAGTCATCACCGAAGTCGAAACGGATATACCTCTCTGCCGTTCGATTTCCATGAAATCTGATGTTGCCGATTTCCGTATTTTGTTGGATCTCACCGCTCCTGCCACGTGTATAGCGCCGCCGAAAAGCAGAAGTTTCTCTGTCAAAGTAGTTTTCCCTGCGTCGGGATGAGCGATAACCGCAAATGTCCTGCGTCTTTCAATTTCCTGTTTGAAAGTCATTCTCCAATCGTACCAATTAAATAAAAAGTGAGTTGCCTTTTTTTCGGCGAGTTAGTAATTACGGTTGTACCATAGAATTTTTCACCCAAATCGTTTGCTATCAATTCCAGTTTCAATGTTGCCGATTTACCCGGTTTGACCGTATTGTTGTCTATCGACGATTGCACGCAGTCGCAGTCGTTTGTGATTTTCCGGATTATCAAGTCCGTTTTTCCTTCGTTTTTAATTTCGAAAGTTCCGGTAACCTTTTCTCCTTTTTTGATTTTATCGAATTGATGATTAGTCTTTTCTGCTGCTGCGACGGGCGCTTTTTCGAGTTCGGTGGGAGTTAAAACCGAAAAATCTTCTTCGATATTGGCTCTCACTGTGAGTGTTCCCTTGACGGATTTAATCTTGATCGTTACATCGTCGGCGACATAGCCGTAATCTTTTTTCTTTGCAGCATTGAAGGTACAATTAATCGTTCCTTTAGCTCCGGCGGGAATGCTGACAGGCTCGGCTTTGATGTTGATGTGAGCCGGCACATTTTCGAAAACAAGTATTGCAGGAGTTGTTCCTGTGTTGATAACTTCCATATTTTCAGTTCTTATACCTGTCGATAATATTTTGTACATCTCGAGAATACTGTTTTTGAACCGCACTTTGTCAATAGCGTGAGGATATTGTTCTTCGACGGTCAACACTTTTGCTTCTACATTGCCTTTAATGTTCAAAATCACACGATTGTTTTCCGCATTGGAGATGACAGTCAGGTTTTTATCGAAGTAATTTGGACGTCCGGAAGGGTCGAACGTGGCTTTCACGATTCCCGATTTGCCCGGCTGAACAGGCTCTTTGGTGTATTCCGGCGAAGTACATCCGCAGGAAGTTTCGACATTCTGAATAACTAAAGGAGCATTTCCCGTATTTTTAAATGTAAAAACGTGTGAAACAGGTCCTTTTGCTTCTTTCACATTCCCGAAATCATGTTTTGTGTTCGCAAACTGTATCTTAGCCTGAGCCGATGCGCCAAGAAAAACTAAACTGAAAACCGATAATAATACTAACTTTTTCATGAATATATGTTTAAAATTTATTCTAATTCCATTTCAAAAAACCGCCGCAAAGGTACGAAATATATAGAAATTGACAAAAAAAATATTCTTATGATTTCTGTTACAGGTTTTTATTTATTAATACTTTCAAATACAGACGTAAACAAAGGAAGCAGGATTCCTGCTTCCTTCTTTTGTATATAATTATTAACCCACCCAACAATTATGAAAACACAAATTTTCCGTTAGATGTATTCAAACCCAAAAGGTTTAAAATAACAAACCCTGTTATGAATAAACATTATTCAAAGAATCGCGGCGTCTTGACTCCGCCATAACTTTCGCCTCTGCCGATTCTGAATCGGAGCGAAATTTCATGCGAACCGCTGGTATATTTTCCGATTGGACCCAGATTGAGGTCGTACGAATATCCCAACCCCAAAAAGTCCGTAACATACAGTCCTATGACACCTACCAGACTTTCCATCGTAAACTTGTCGTTCGAACGTAGCGAAGCGCCAAACCAGAATCTATCTCTGAAAGTAGCCAAGGTATTCAGGTCGAGTTGCATAATTGGCCATGCGCTCATGTGAGTGACAAACGAAGGAGCAAGTTTCCAGTCAAGATCCAGATTGAACGTGTATTTTGTGTAAAAATATATGTGCCGTCCCGACTGTAAATTGTTGATCTTTAATGGTGACACATTCAAGTGAGTCACCGAAGCTCCGATCTGAAATTTCTCCGTATTATACTCTACTCCGAAGTCGAAATCGGGATTAACCTTATTCGTTCTGCCGAGATATGAGCCGACGAGCGGATCATTCGGGTTTTCGGAAATAAGTTTATTTGCATCCAGATTCTTGTAAAGAATTCCTCCACCCAAACCGAATGACAGATAACTGTCTTCGAAATGAATGTAATAGGAATACGCCAATTTCGCGTTAATCGACGATTCGGGACCGATTCGGTCATTTGTAATCGAAAGTCCGGCGCCCGAATTGATCTGAGCAAAATAGTTATGAGCATTCAACACCTGAGTGCTTGGCGCACCGTTGAAATTGATAAACTGTTGGCGTCCTATTAAAAAGATATGCATATAATTGGAGCCTCCTGTCGCTGCCGGATTATAATTTACCCTGCTCAAAAACTGTTGAGATAGCTGTATGTCATTTTGACCCGAGAGCAGCAA
>JAISXV010000154.1 GCA_031270335.1 Prevotellaceae bacterium
GCCAGCATCTCCGTGATTTTCATCGGAAAACCGGAGGTGATATGCGAGCGTCCTGCGGGAGTAGTCGCCGTTTTCATTCCTTCGAGCGTTGTCGGCGCCATTTGTCCGCCGGTCATGCCGTAGATGGCATTGTTGACGAAGATAATCGTAACATTGTCGCCACGGTTACAAGTGTGGATAATCTCGCCTGTCCCGATTGAAGCCAGGTCGCCATCGCCCTGATAGGTGAAAACGTATTTGTCGGGATAGAGCCGTTTTACCGCCGTCGCCAATGCCGGCGCTCGTCCGTGAGCGGCTTCCTGCCAGTCGATGTCGATGTAATCGTAAGCGAGTACGGCGCATCCTACCGGCGAAATGCCGATGACCTGTTCCTGAATATTCAGTTCGTCGATTGTTTCGGCAATAATCTTGTGTACCGTTCCATGACTGCAACCCGGACAATAGTGCATCACCTTGTCGAGCAACAGTCGAGATTTGCCATATATTTTGTTTTCAGGTTTTATTATATCCGATATATCCATATTGTATTATTATCTTAACCATAATCTGTTATGTCCGGCGAAGTTGTCCGGATTATAATTACCGGCGGCGATGCTTTTCATCACAGCGAAAATGTCTTCGGGCGAGGGCAACATCCCGCCTGTCCGTCCGTGGAAATAGAGCGGAGTTTTGCCACGAACCGCCAGCGAAACATCTTCGACCATCTGACCGGCGCTCATCTCGACCGTCAAAATACCCTTCATCTGCGGAACAAGTCGCTCGATAAGCTCGTAAGGATAAGGGAACAGCGTTACCGGACGTATCAGCCCGACTTTGATTCCCGCCTCGTCGCGAGCAAGTTCCATCGCTTTCTGACATACGCGCGCCGACAGTCCGTAGGCAATCAAAAGATATTCGGCATCGTCGCACAACAGCGCTTCGTACCGTATTTCGTTACGTTCGATTTCGCGATATTTGTTTTGCAGTTTAGTGTTGAACAACTCCTGCCTGTGCGGATCCAAGTCCAGCGAGGTAACGATATTACGTTGCCTGTCGGGAGTTTTGCCTGTCGAAGCCCAATCGCCGTGCAGTTTCACTATCTCTTCGTCTGTCCAGCGCGGTTTGACGGGGCTGAGTTCTACCTTTTCCATCATCTGACCAATTACGCCGTCGGAAAGTATCACAACCGGAGTCCGGTATCTGAACGCCAGCTCGAAGCTCAAATCCACGAAATCGTTCATCTCCTGCACCGACGCCGGCGCAAGAATGATGGTATGGTAATCGCCGTGACCTCCGCCTTTTGTTATCTGAAAATAATCCGACTGCGCCGGCTGTATCGTTCCAAGACCCGGACCTCCGCGCATGATATCCACAATGACGCATGGCAATTCGGCGCCTGCGATGTAGGATATTCCCTCGGTCATCAGGCTGATACCCGGACTTGACGACGAGGTCATCACTTTTTTGCCGCATCCTGCACCGCCGTACAGCATGTTGATTGCCGCAACTTCGCTCTCGGCTTGCAGGACAATCATTCCCGTTTCCTTTTCGGGATTCATCGCCGACAGCGTCTCAAGAATTTCAGACTGCGGCGTTATCGGATAACCGAAATATCCGTCGCAGCCGCAACGAACCGCCGCTATGGCAATCGCTTCATTTCCTTTCAATAATATCTTCTCATTCATACTTCATACCTCATACTTTCACCCTGTAAACCGTTACCACCGTGTCGGGACATACGACGGCGCAATTGGAGCATCCCGTACATTTTTCGGGATTTTCCATATACATATAATTATATCCCTTCCCGTTGACCGACTTCGACAAGGCTATTGTCGCTGTCGGACAGTTGACGACGCACACGCCGCATCCTTTACACAATTCCGTTTCTACTTCGATAGCGCCTTTTACTGCCATAATTTTCCTTTATTTTTATTAAACACGTTTCGCTACTTTAGATTTTAACAATTTTCCACGGATTTTGATGAATATTTCTGTATCTTTTTTTGAATAATCGACTTTCACATATCCCATTCCAATACCAATTTTGCGTGATGGCGACATTGTTCCGGATGTTACTTCGCCGATTTTGTCGCCTTCCTGATTACAGATTTCGTAATGCTGACGCGGCACTCCACGGTCTATCATGTCAAAATTGACTAACCTGCGTTCGACGCCTTCGGATTTTTGCCGCAGCAATATGTCTTTGTCAATAAAATCTTTGTTGAACTTCACTATCCAGCCCAATCCGGCTTCGATTGGAGATGTTTCGTCCGTAATGTCGTTACCGTAGAGACAGAATCCCATTTCGAGCCGCAAGGTGTCTCTTGCACCAAGACCGACAGGTTTGATACCAAACTCTTTACCCGCCTCGAAAACGGCGTTCCAGAGTTTCGGAGCGTCTTCGTTAGCGACGTATATTTCGCAACCTCCGGCGCCGGTGTATCCGGTGATGGACACGATTGCGTTTTCGATACCCGCAACGGTCGCCTTACAGAACGAATAATAAGGAATGTCGGTGATTGTTTCTGCGGTGATCTTCTGTACCGTTTCGATTGCTTTCGGACCCTGCACCGCCAACAAAGCTATTTCGGACGATGCGTCGTACAGTTCTTTTCCAGCCGTCAACCCGAACTTGCCGGCATACTGATTCAGATGTTCCCAGTCTTTCTGCATGTTACTCGCATTGACAACAAGCAGATATGTCTGACTGTCAATGCAATAAACCAGCAAATCGTCAACAATTCCGCCCTCGCCGTTCGGCAAACATGAATACTGAACTTTCCCCGGCGACAATGCTGCAACATCATTTGTCGTAACATATTGCAGAAAAGCAAGCGCATTGGGACCTTTTACCCAAAACTCGCCCATGTGACTGACGTCGAACACCCCTACCCTACTCCGCACGGCAAGATGTTCGTCGATTATTCCCGAATATTCTATCGGCATATTGAATCCCGCAAACGGAACTATCTTCGCTCCCAGCTCAATATGATACTTAGTAAATGCTGTATCTTTCATATATATTTATATTTACAAACCATTTCTATTAAAATAACAAAGCGCAAAGGTATAAATAATTTACGATTTTTGATTTTTGATTGATGAAAAGGGCTATCCCGATTAGAATTTAATATGGATTGTAGGATTAACAGGATTGCCTGCGGACGCTAATAATCTTATTAATTTTTAAATCCCATAAATCTTAATTTGATGAGCGAAATCAACAAAAAACATTACCTTTGCATCCGTATTTTAAAAGATAATGCAGGCTATTGAATTATTAAAGAAATTGATATCTACCCCCTCGTTTTCGGGTGAAGAATCTGATACCGCAGATTTGATTTACGGTTTTCTGTGTGAGCGTAATGTGGAGGCGCACAGGTTTTTGAATAATGTATGGGCAAAAAACAAATATTTCTCTCCCGAAAAACTGACGCTGCTGCTCAATTCTCATCACGACACTGTCAAACCTTCGCCGGCATATTTCCGAAATCCTTTCGAGCCGGTAATCGAAGACGGAAAACTCTACGGATTAGGCAGTAACGACGCCGGAGGTTCTGTCGTTTCCCTCCTGTCTGTTTTTTGCGATTTATACGAAAAACACTTGCCCTATAACCTCTTCATAGCCATAACCGCAGAGGAAGAAGCTATCTGTAAGAACGGAATATCAGCGCTTTGGCAACATCTGGGAAAGATTGACTTTGCTCTTGTTGGCGAACCGACCGGAATGCAGGCGGCAATTGCCGAACGCGGGTTGATTGTTCTGGATTGCGTCGCCGAAGGCGTTTCGGGACACGCTGCACGCAACGAGGGTAAAAACGCTTTGTACGAAGCGCTTGACGACATTCTCTGGTTCAGGAACTACAAGTTCCCGAAAGTGTCGAAATTCATGGGCGAGGTGAAAATGACGGTAACGGTCATACATTCCGGAACACAACATAATGTCGTTCCCTCGAAATGCGAGTTTGTCGCAGATATCCGTCCGACAGACTGTTACAGCAACGAAGAAATCGTGGATGTCATACGGGCAAACGTGAAATCCGGCATTACTCCGAGGTCTTTGCATCTGAAAGCTTCCGCCATTTCCGAAGACCATATCTTAGTGAAAACGGCTAAAAACCTGAACATTCCCTGCTACGTCTCCCCTACTACGTCGGATATTTCGCGTATTCACGTTCCCGCAATCAAGATGGGTCCCGGAAACTCCGTTCGCTCGCATACCGCCGACGAATTTATCTGTATCGAAGAAATAGAAAACGCTGTGAAACAGTACAAAACATTTCTCAATAATATCGTTATCAATGAAACCGGATGAACGATGAAACCCACATAACCGACAATACCGTAGCGATTCAAACTCCTGTTATCATTTCCGCAAGTCGTTCGACGGATATACCGGCGTTTCATGCACAATGGTTTATTAACAGATTGAGAGCCGGTTATGTGATCTGGTATAATCCGTTTAATCATAAACCGATGCGTATATCGTTCAAAAACACGAAAGTTGTGGTTTTTTGGACGAAAAATCCCAAACCGCTCATTCCGTACCTCAAAGAATTGGATGATAGAGGTATTCAATATTATTTCCAGTTTACTTTGAATGATTATGAATACGAAGGTTTCGAGCCGAATGTGCCGCCGTTAGCGGAAAGGATAGATACTTTTCGTCAATTGTCCGGATTAATCGGGAAAGAAAAAGTCATCTGGCGCTTTGATCCACTGATTGTTACGCCGCAAGTCTCGCCTCGCGATTTGCTGGAAAAGATTTGGAATACCGGCAATTGTCTGAAAAACTGTACAGAAAAATTAGTGTTCAGTTTCATTGACATCAAAGCCTATCGCAAAGTTCAGAACAATCTTGTGAAAGAAACATCCTCGTTTTCAAGAGAAAATATCGAAAATTCGGAGTTGACCGTCGAACAGATTACAGAAATCGCCGAAGGACTTGCGCAAATCCGAAAACACTGGCAATCCGAAGGATGGAACATATCAATGGCGACTTGTGCCGAGCAAATTGATTTGAGTAAATACGGTATCGAACACAACAGTTGCATTGACAGCAAGTTAATAAAACGGATTTTTCCGAGCGCCAAAGATTTTTTATCCGGACAAGTCAATCGGAAAGACAGGGGACAACGAAAAATTTGCGGTTGCACAGTCAGCAAAGATATTGGTATGTATAACACATGCAGTCACTTTTGTGTATATTGTTATGCAAACACATCACGGTCGGCTGTCGAAAAATTATTAATTGTTAATATTGTTAATTATTAATTGTTCACTATCTTTGCAGCCGTAAATTTTGATTATCGTCATGAGATATTTTTTGTTGTTTTTGGCGCTGTTTTTACAGTTAAACGCTTCGGGCTATACAGATGATAACCCGCAAAACAACTGTGCGCAAACCGTTACCGGCGAATATGGATTGTCGCACACGGAA
>JAISXV010000168.1 GCA_031270335.1 Prevotellaceae bacterium
TATTTAATTAAAACAAAGATAATATTTGTACGTGAGAGTACGGTGACAAGCGGAACAATGTGGTCTTGATTTTTATCTCACGCTTTTGGAAATCCAAAATTTTCATGTAATTTTGCGCCGGAAATGTCTATGACGGTCATTTATTGTTGAATTATAAAAAGAATAGAAAAATGTCAAAAAGATTCAGTTTGGAAGGGAAAATTGCATTCGTTACAGGCGCGTCCTACGGAATAGGGATGGCGATAGCGAAAGCGTTTCACAGCGAGGGCGCTACGATTGTTTTTAATGATATCAACCTTGATTTGGTACAGAAAGGAATTGCTTCATACAGAGAAGCGGGCATCACGGCGCACGGATATGTCTGCGACGTAACAAACGAAAAAGAAGTTACGGACACAGTAGCAAAAATCATTTCCGAAGTCGGGACAATCGATATCCTGGTTAACAACGCCGGAATAATCAAACGTATTCCCGCACTGAACATGAGCGCCGGAGAATTTCGTCAAGTGATTGATGTTGACCTTATCGGACCGTTTATCGTTTCTAAAGCCGTTGCTTCCGGAATGATAGCAAAAGGCGGAGGCAAAATCATCAATATCTGTTCGATGATGAGCGAACTGGGACGCGAAACCGTGTCGGCTTACGCAGCGGCAAAAGGCGGGTTGAAGATGCTCACCAAAAACCTCGCCTGCGAATGGGCTGAACACAATATTCAAGTCAACGGCATCGGACCCGGATACATCGCTACCCCGCAAACAGCGCCGTTACGTGCAGAAGGTCATCCGTTTAACGAATTTATTATCGCAAAAACGCCGGCGGCACGCTGGGGTACTACGGACGATTTGGAAGGTCCGGCAATATTTCTTGCATCGCAGGCTTCCGATTTCGTCAACGGTCACGTACTTTACGTGGATGGCGGTATTCTTGCATACATAGGAAAACAACCGAAATAAGTTAAATTACATATAATTAATTAAAAATGGCAAGATATAAAAGAATAGAAGTATGTCGGCAAATATTCGAGACAGGAATGCTTCCGATATTTTATCATCCGAATGTAGAAGTGATGCAGAATGCGTTGAAAGCGTGTTACGACGCCGGCATTCGTGTGTTTGAATTTACTAATCGCGGCGATTTTGCGCACGAAATTTTCGCTCAACTCGAAAAATGGGCTACTGTCAAATGTCCCGAAATGATTTTGGGCGTCGGAACGATTGTTGATGCACCTTCGGCGGCTTTGTACATTCAGTGCGGAGCCAATTTCGTGGTCGGACCTTATTTGAATCCCGACGTGTTTAAAGTGTGCAATCGCAGACAGATAGCTTACGTCCCCGGATGCGGCTCGGTAAGCGAAATCGGTTATGCACAGGAACTTGGCGCCGAAATCGTGAAGATTTTCCCTGCCGGAAATGTCGGCGGTCCCTCGTTTGTGAAAAACATCAAAGCGCCGATGCCCTGGACAAGAATCATGGTCACCGGAGGCGTCGAAACAACCGAAGAAAATCTCTCACAATGGTTTAAAGCCGGCGTCGATTGCGTAGGAATAGGCTCGTCGCTGTTCCCGAAAGAAACGGTTTCCAGTGGCGACTGGGGCAAAATAACTGATATTTGCCAAAATGTATTGACAATAATAAATAAGGTACGTAAATAAAAAAAATCGGAACAGTAAAATGGGAAAATTTAATGAAGTAAACGAAAAAATCGGAAATTACAGGTGGACAATCTGTGCGCTTATATTTTTCGCAACCACCATTAACTATTTGGACAGAAATGTACTCGGATTGTTGAAATCAACGCTTGAAAACGAGATGAACTGGTCGGAAACAGATTATGCTCATGTGGTCATGGCATTTCAACTTGCCTACGCGTTGGGATTACTTGGCGTGGGACGTATCGTCGATAAAACAGGTGCAAAATTAGGCTACTTTTTATCTTTACTGGGTTGGAGTATTGCCGCAATGCTGCATGGTTTGGCACGTACGACGCTCTCTTTCGGAGCGGCAAGGGCTTTCCTGGGCGTTACCGAAGCGGGAAACTTTCCTGCCGCCAACAAAACTGTGGCTGAATGGTTTCCGAAAAAAGAACGGGCGTTTGCAACAGGTATCTACAACTCCGGAACCAACATTGGCGCTATCGTGGCTCCTTTGTGCGTTCCTGTGATTGCTGTGAGCTGGGGCTGGCAATGGGCATTCGTAATTACCGGAGCCATAGGACTTATATGGCTCGCGTTCTGGTGGATAATATACAAATCGCCCGATGAAAAGTTGCGGGAAGGAAAACTGAAACAGGCTGAATACGATTTTATTCACAGCGACAAAGACGAGCAAAAGAATGAAAGCGAAGCAAAAAAACAGAATACAGAACAAATCAAGTGGATTAAATTACTTACTTACCGGCAAACATGGTCGTTTTTCTTCGGAAAATTCCTGACCGACCCTGTCTGGTGGTTTTACCTGTTCTGGTTGCCCGGTTTTCTCAACGACGATAACAAAACAAAACTCCTTACCGCCTATCCAAACGGCTTGCCTGACGGTGTTTCGCTCGAAGCGGCATTAAACGAAACTACAAAATTTTCGAATCTGTTTTCGAGTTCCGAAATACTCGACAAACTTCAGGACGTCAGTCTGATTGTTTGGCCCATGGCTGTCGCTGTTGTTTATACAATCTCGACCGTAGGCAGCGTATTTGGCGGATGGTTGCCAAAATATTTTGTCAATCGCGGAAAGACAGTATATACGGCGCGTATGACTTCGATGCTGATATATGCGCTTTTGCCTCTGACTGTTCTGGCTGCGCAGTATGTCGGCAAAATCAATACATGGTATGCGGTGCTGCTTAT
>JAISXV010000248.1 GCA_031270335.1 Prevotellaceae bacterium
GCTCAATCGGTTCGTACTCGCAAACCGTTTGCCCTTAACGAGCAAAATGGATTCCGTTCATCGACATTAGTCAATCTGGCTATCATTGCTGTTCGTTTGGGACGGTCGTTGAAATTCGACCCCGACAAACTGCAGTTTATCGACGATGCCGGAGCAAATTTGTTAATTAATCAACCGGCAAGAGCAACATGGGGATTTTAGATTTTAGATTTTAGATTTACGATTGTAGATTTACGATTGTAGATTACCTTCGGAGATTACTTTCGTGCGTAAGCAACAATCTAAAATCAAAAGTCAAAAATCGTAAATAAAATTTTAGATTGTAGATTTACGATTTTAGATTTGCCTGCAGCGGCAAGTTCGTGCGTAAGCAACAATCTAAAATCAAAAGTCAAAAATCGTAAATAAAAAATGATTGTAAATAAAAAAAGTAATAATAAAATTGATTGCAGATTATGATTGTAGATTGCCATGGAGATTTTAGATTTTAGATTTACGATTTTAGATTACCTTCGTGCGTAAGCAACAATCTAAAATCAAAAGTCAAAAATCGTAAATAAATTTTAGATTACTTTCGGACGATTGCTTCGTGCGTAAGCAACAATCTAAAATCAAAAGTCAAAAATCGTAAATAAAAATTGGCGTAAGCAACAATCTAAAATCTAAAATCAACAATCCAAAATATAGAATATGATACGTAATTTATTTCTTACAGTAGTATTGATTTTCGGTTTGTATTTGTCTGCCGCAGCGCAGACCGACAACCGTACACGTGAAACGAAGATAGCGGATATCGTCATGCTGTTGCCTGCCGATAACACCGCCAAGTTCAACAGTCTGATGAATGATTTGTATTCATTGGGCAACGTTATTAACGATTTAGCTCCCCGTCTGGCAGATCCGGGCGGAAACGACGCTCAAATCAGATATGCCATAAGCGGATTGGCAATGTTTGCATCGAAAAATGCGGAACAGAAAGCCGTAATCGAAAAAAGTCTTATCACGACGATTTCCAATGCCAAATCGGACGAAATCCGTGATTTTCTTTTGATACAGTTGCAGTATGTAGCCGGAAACGCATCGGTCGAAACGGCGGCAAAATATCTGTCGAACGACCGTCTGTGCGACGCCGCCGTCCGTGTTTTGGTTCGCATCAACAGCGTAGAGACGCCCAAATTGGGCGTCTCCGCAGACGTCTCTGCAGAAGCGCTGTTGAACGCCCTCAAACCGGCGAACGCGCTTCCACAAATCAGCATTATTCAGGCTCTTGGCGATGCCGCTTATGCTCCGGCTGTTGCCGAAATAACTCTGTTTGTTTCGTCTTCGGACGTCAAATTTAGAAAAGTCGCCCTGTACGCTTTAGCCGGAATCGCTTCTCCCGATTCGGAAAAAGTATTGAACGAAGCGGCGGCGAAAGTCAATTATTTACAGGAACCGTCGGAGGCTTTGAGATCGTACTTATTGTATCTGAACAACAGACTGTCGAAACAGGGTAAAAAACAGGTTTCTTCCGCCGCTAAAAAGTTGTTGAAAGCGACTTCCGACGATAAACAGATTGCCGCAAAAACTGCCGCTCTCGAACTTTACGTTGCCGCAGAAGGCGAAAAAGCCATATCGGAAATACTTAATTCGCTAAAAAGCAGTAATAAACAGTATCGTGTTGCTGCATTGGGCTTCCTGTCGAAAATAAAATCGCCAAAGGTGTATGAAACGCTGGTCGCAAAACTCGCCAAAGAAAGCAATAGCGAGGTTAAAGCCGAAATCATTTACGCCTTGGGAGATTACGGAGAGCAAAACGTTTTGCCTGTCATCACAAAATACTTGTCAGGTGATGATATTGTGAAACAGGCGGCAATTACTGTTGTCGGCAAAGTGGGCAAAGAAAACGCAATCGCTCCGATTCTGACGGCAATAAATACCGATAATCAGGAAACTGTCGCTACGGGAAAAGCAGCATTGCTCTCGATTAAAAGCGATAAACTGATACCGGAAATCGCTGCATCCTTACCCAAAATTACTTCTGTCGCCAAGCTTGCACTGCTCGATATACTTGCATCGCGCAAAGCGGTCGGTCAGTTTGAAACTGTTTACGAACAGGCGGCTTCGACCGATGAAAATGTACGTCTTGCAGCATGTAAGGCGTTGAAAGATGTGGCGGAAGAAAAAAACGCTCCGCTTATTGCGCAATTGTTGAACACGTCTTCAAATGACAAACAGACAGCGTATTTACAGGATGCTTTGTACTCGACTATATCTTCGTTGCCGCAGAACGAGCAGGCAAAAAGAGTTATCGGATTACTAAAAACAGGACGTAATCCCGCTCTTTACTACAACGTTCTGGCAAAAATCGGTGGTAGCGACGCTCTGAAAATCATACTTCCGGGCATCGATGGTCCCGGAGGCGAGGTTGCTTTTGAAGCGTTGAGCAACTGGAACGACGCTTCGGCAATGCCGGCTCTGTTCAATATCGCCAAGACAAATGCGAAATATTCCGAAAAGGCGTTGAACAGTTATGTGTCGAAAGTTAATAAATCGAACAGCAAGCCGGAACAAAAACTGTTATTGTTGCGCAACGCTCTGGAAATTGCCAAGACAGGCGCTCAAAAACAGGAAATCATCAAACAGATTGTCGAAACACGTTCGTTTTTGGGTCTGACAACTGTCGGGAAATATCTTGACGACAGCGACGCCGGCGTTCAACAAGCCGCAGTGCAGGCTGTCCGCAAAATTGCAATAGCCAATCCCGCATATTACGGCGCCGAAGTTACGGCATTGCTCAACAAAGCCATTTCGGTTAACAAAGACGCCGAAGCCGAATATCAAAAGCAGGAAATCCTGAAACATCTGTCTTCGTTGCCGAAAGACGAAGGATTTGTGTCTTTATTCAATGGAAAAGATCTTACCGGCTGGAAAGGTCTGGTAGAAAATCCGATTAAACGAAGCAAGATGACAGCGAAACAGTTAGCCGAGGCTCAAAAGAAAGCCGACGAAAACATGCGTTGTGACTGGCGTGTCGAAAACGGATTGCTGGTGTTCGACGGCAAAGGCTACGACAATCTCTGTACCGTAAAGGATTATGCCGATTTCGAAATGTACGTTGACTGGAAAATCGCTCCACAAGGCGACGCCGGAATATATCTTCGTGGAACGCCTCAGGTTCAGATTTGGGATACATCGCGCAGGTCGGTAGGAGCGCAAGTCGGTTCGGGCGGGCTGTACAACAATCAGAAGAACGTTAGCAAACCGCTTGTGGTTGCCGATAACGCAATTAATGAATGGAATTCGTTTTACGTTAAGATGATTGGCAATCGTGTAACTGTTTATCTCAATGGACAGCTGGTTGTCGATAATGTCATTCTCGAAAACTACTGGGACAGGTCGTTACCGATTTTCCCGAAAGAACAGCTTGAACTGCAAGCGCACGGCACACGTGTGGAATATCGCGATATCTACGTTCGTGAAATACCCCGTCCGGAGCCTTACGAGGTGTCAGCCGCCGAAAAAGCCGAGGGTTTTGTTCCCATGTTCAACGGTATCGACATGACAGGCTGGACAGGCAATGTCAAAGATTACATCGCTCGTGACGGAATACTTGCCTGCATCCCGTCAGGCGGAGGTCATGGAAACCTCTACACCGAAAAGGAATACGCAAACTTCGTCATGCGATTCGAATTTAAACTGACTCCGGCAGCAAACAACGGTCTGGGTATCCGCACTCCGCTCGAAGGCGACGCCGCATACGTAGGAATGGAATTGCAGATATTGGATAACGAGGCGGATGTGTACAAAAACCTCGCCGAATATCAGTATCATGGTTCGATATATGGCGTGATTCCCGCAAAACGCGGTTTTCAGAAACCTACAGGCGAATGGAACACTCAGGAAGTGATTGCCAACGGTAACAAAATCAAAGTAACCCTCAACGGAACAGTGATTCTCGACGGCGACATCGCCGAAGCAAGCAAGAACTTCACCGCTACTGCCGACAAAAACGGACATCCGGGACTGTCGAACAAAAGCGGATATATCGGCTTCCTCGGACACGGCTCCGAACTCGAATTTCGAAATCTGAGAATAAAAGAACTGAAATAGTATTTTATCCCACAGGGATCATTCTACATTACCCCGCGAAGAGCACAAAGATTTTTTTCTTTGTGCTTTTTGCTGGATAATAATGTCTTCTATAACTTAACCGGCATTTCAACTTACTGTTCAATTTTTTCGACAAAATGATTCATTACAGATACAACGAAAAGAGATGTCAAAAAGCTCGCCGCCTTTTGAGTAAAAGCCCGCCGCCTTTTGAGTAAAAGCCCGCCGCCTTTTGGGTAAAAGCCCGCCGCCTTTTGGGAAAAAGCCCGCCGCCTTTTCACATTCAAGTCCTTCGGACTTGGGAGGATAGTATCGGAATCCCCCGAGCTGCGCTACGCTTGTACGGGGTTATTGACTACGTCGAACTAAAGTTTCAAATTCGACGCCTTCGGCGTCATCTGCTACCCAATAATGCGACAATCAAATTGCGCCATATTCAAACATAACAGGTTTTTAAAACTT
>JAISXV010000269.1 GCA_031270335.1 Prevotellaceae bacterium
GGACAAAAAAGATTCTTACAATTTGTTTTATATTCAAATGAAATTATTACCTTTGCGCCCTGAAAAGCCCGGATGGCGAAATTGGTAGACGCGCTAGTTTCAGGGACTAGTGTTCGCAAGGATGTGCAGGTTCGAGTCCTGTTCCGGGCACCTTGAATTGTCAAGCCCAGGTGGTGGAATTGGTAGACACACTACTTTGAGGGGGTAGCGCCGGTTTCGGCATGCAAGTTCGACTCTTGTCCTGGGCACTTGAATATACTTGATTAAATAACAGTGACATGGATATTCCCAATCTCGTAAAAAACGATTCCGGTCTCGAACATTATGCGTCTGTTATCAACAAACGCATCGAACAGACTATCCTGAAAGAGAAAGATTTATGCGGCGAAGGCGCTCTCGAAGACGTTGCCAACGGACACCTCTATTACGGACTGCACAAGTATCACGATTATTGGTGTTTCAGAGAAAAAGCTCCTTTTGCAAGCGAGATTTATTTTGTCGGCGATTTTTCGGAATGGAAGATTTCGGAAAAATACCGGCTGAATCGAATCAACAAGTGGGACTGGGAACTGAAAATTCCGGCGGACGTCCTGCATCACGGCGACTTGTACAAGTTGATAATCAAATGGCAAGGAGGGGAAGGCGAACGCATTCCGGCATATTGTCGCAGAGTGGTTCAGGACGCTGACACGAAAATATTTTCGGCGCAAGTGTGGGAACCTCCGAAAAAATACCGATGGAAGCATAAATCTCCGAAAACGCCTGATTATCCGCTGATTTACGAAGCGCATATCGGAATGTCGTCGGAAAAAGAGAAGGTCGCCACTTTCGACGAATTTCGGAAAACCGTCTTGCCGCGAATAGCCGAAGCCGGTTATAACATGTTGCAACTGATGGCTATACAGGAACATCCGTATTACGGCTCATTTGGATATCAGGTATCGAACTTTTTTGCGCCAAGTTCGCGTTTCGGAACTCCCGAAGACCTCAAACACCTTATCGACGAGGCGCATGGACTTGGAATAGGCCTTATTCTGGACATCGTCCATTCTCATTCGGTGATTAACGAGCAGGAAGGATTGAGCCGTTTCGACGGAACAACCGAGCTTTACTTTTATCCGGGCGAACGGGGTTATCATTCGCTCTGGAACTCACGCTGTTTCGATTACGGAAAAAATCTTGTGCTGGCGTTTTTGCTGTCGAACTGCAAGTATTGGCTCGAAGAATTTAAGTTCGACGGCTTTCGTTTCGACGGAGTTACAAGCATGATGTACCGGGATCACGGTCTGGGACGCGATTTCACCGATTATTCCTGCTATTTTGACGGTAATCAGGATGATAACGCAATAATTTACCTTACTCTTGCCAACAAACTGCTGCACAGGTTGAATCCCGATGTAATCACAATCGCCGAAGACGTCAGCGGAATGCCGGGACTTGCTGCGCCTCAAGCAGATGGCGGGACAGGTTTCGATTACAGAATGGCTATGGGCGTCGCCGATTTCTGGATAAAAACAATAGTCGAAAAACCCGACGAAACATGGCAGGTGGGCGACATGTACTACGAACTGTGCCGTAAACGAAAAGACGAAAAAACAATAAGTTACGCCGAATCGCACGACCAGGCGATGGTCGGCGATAAAACATTAATATTCAGACTGATTGACAGTGAAATGTATTATTCGATGAATGTCTTTTGCGAAAATCTGTCTATCGACCGTGGAATCGCCTTGCACAAAATGATTCGTCTGGCAAGTTTGGCGACCGCCGGAAACGGATACCTTAACTTTATGGGCAACGAATTTGGTCATCCGGAATGGATTGATTTTCCGAGAGAAGGCAACAACTGGTCATATAAATACGCCCGCCGGCAATGGTCGTTGAGAGACGATACCAACCTGCGATACCGTTTTCTGGCAGAGTTCGACAAGGCAATGATTTCTATTGTCAGGCAGGAGAATTTCTTTGATTATGAACCTTTTGCCCTGTCGATAAACAACGAAGCGCAAGTGTTGATATTCAAACGTGGAGATATTGTTTTCTTCTTCAATTTCAACCCGAACGAATCGTTTACCGACTATGCAATCGAAATAGACAAAGGAAGTTACACGATTATCCTCAACAGCGATTCGCCGACATTCAACGGGTTCGACCGAATTGACGAAAATTATCCGTATCCCACGCATACCTATTATAAACAGCAACTGTTGAAAGTGTATCTGCCTGCGCGAACGGCTTTTGTGATGAAAAAATTGTAAAAATGGCATACAACATTGACAAAATCATAGAATTATTATCTGAAATAAAACATCCCGAAACCGGAAACGACATAGTGTCGCTGGGAATAGTCCAAAATCTCAAGACCGAAGACGGAATCATCGCCATGAGTTTGGTTTTCAAGCCGAACGACGCATTTGTTATGTCGATAAAAAAGGCTGTGGAAGAGAAACTTCGATCGGTTTTTCCCGAGGCTGAACTGCGAATACTTGATTTAAAAAAGCAGACTTCTCCATCGGCGCCTCCCCACAAATCGCAAAAAAAAGAATATCCCGATATGAGGGTGAAAAATATTCTTGCGATTGCTTCGGGTAAGGGAGGAGTCGGAAAATCAACGGTTTCGGTCAATTTGGCGGTGGCGTTGGCGCAGAGAGGCTTCAAGACCGGATTGCTCGACGCCGATGTTTACGGTCCTTCGATTCCGACAATGCTGGCGATGAACGACGTTCGTCCGATGATGATCGAAAAGGATGGTATTGAGTTGATTGAGCCGGTTGAAAAGTTCGGCGTAAAGTGTTTGTCTATCGGTTTTTTTCTGACGCCGGACGACGCTGTGATATGGAGAGGTCCGGCGGCGACCAGCGCTCTCAGGCAATTCACTAAACAAAGCAACTGGGACGGTCTTGATTTTCTGCTTATTGATTTGCCTCCGGGAACGGGCGATGTTCATCTCACAATCACACAGGAACTTGAGCTCACAGCGGCTATCATTGTTACTACTCCGCAAAAAGTCGCTCTTGCCGACGTCATACGCGGCGCTAACATGTTCCGTAACAAGGATATCAATGTGCCGATTGCAGGTTTGATTGAAAACATGGCTTGGTTTACTCCCGCCGAACTTCCTGATAACAAATACTATATCTTCGGAAAAGACGGCGGTAAACAAATGGCTGACGAAACAGGGATTCCCTTTCTGGGAGCGATTCCTTTGGTACAGAGTATCAGAGAGAGCGGAGACGCCGGCAGTCCGACAGTATTGGACAACAGCGTAAGTGTCAAGGCATTCGTGGAGATAGTAGATAATCTTTTACAGCAACCAATGATTCAAATATAATATCGAAAAAAATATGGATTCTTTATTTACAGTCGATTTAGACAAAACTTTTCGCGACAAAAACCCGAAACTGTACAGGATGTTGCCGAAATTTGTGATGAACTATCTGAAAAGGATTGTACATCAGGACGAAGTCAATGAAATTCTCACTGCTTACGGATACGAACATCAGGGACTGTCGTTCAACCGTAAAGTGTTGGAACATTTGAACATAACTTACTCAACCGTCAACAGCGAAAATTTTCCTCCACAAGACGGACGATATATTTTCGCCTCGAATCATCCTCTTGGCGGACTTGACGGAATTGTGTTGATCGACCTTATCGGAGAACATTACGGCAATGTCAAATTCATTGTCAATGACCTGCTTATGTATTTGACGCCTTTGCGTGACGTCTTCGCTCCCGTCAATAAACACGGACGGCAATCGGCAAATTATGTCATGCAAATCGACGAACTTTACAGTTCCGACAGACAGGTTTTGTATTTCCCCGCCGGCTTGTGTTCGAGAAAAATAAAGGGCGAAATCGTTGATCTTGAATGGAAAAAAAGTTTTGTCATGAAGGCAATAAAGTACAAACGCGATATCGTACCCATGTTTTTCGACGGACGTAATTCCAATTTTTTCTACAATCTCGCAAATATACGTAAATCGCTGGGCATAAAAGCAAATATCGAAATGCTGTATCTTTCGGACGAAATGTTCCGGCAAAAAAACGCACGGTTTACGGTGAAAATCGGCAAAAGTATTCCGTATGGCGAATTGCAGGAAATGGGCGTAAGAAAAGGTATTGAATATGTTAGAAATAAGGTGTATGAACTGCGAAATATCTGAAAATGGGCAAGGATAAGTTACGTAAATTTGAGGAAAACAAACTGTTTAAGCATGTTTTTCAGCCTTTGTCCGCCGAAATAATGAACTCCGGTTTGGAATTTAAGGGACGCTGGCACGAAAAATTCGGCAATTCCAATCCCGTCGTTTTGGAACTCGGATG
Organism: Prevotellaceae bacterium; assembly: GCA_031270335.1. Taxonomy (GTDB): domain Bacteria; phylum Bacteroidota; class Bacteroidia; order Bacteroidales; family UBA932; genus JAIRLF01. The sequence goes on from JAISXV010000269.1 coordinate 4,327, forward strand.
CGGCAAAGGCGAATACACTGTCGCACTCTCGCGCAAGTATCCCGACAAAAACTTTATCGGCGTAGATATCAAGGGCGCACGCTTGTGGCGCGGCGCTAAAACCGTTGCCGACGAAAACATTCCCAACGCTGCTTTTCTGCGTATCCGTATTGAGTTTATCGACAATTTTTTCGCCGATAACGAAATCGACGAAATCTGGATTACCTTTCCCGACCCGCAAATCAACAAACCTCGAAAACGCCTCACATCTCCCCTATTTCTCGACCGTTACCGCAGGTTCCTGAAAAACGGCGGCATCATCCATCTCAAAACCGACAGCCGGATGTTGCACAACTATACTTTATCCGTGATAAAAGAAAATAATTTCACTCTATTATCCTCATATACTGATATATCCGCCCAATGTCCCGAAGACGAACTGCTCGGCGTCAAAACATTCTACGAATCGCAGTATTTAGCCAAAAGAATCCCGATAACTTATTTGAAATTCAGAATTGAGAAAATGTAGTAAACCCGCTGAATCAGCAAAGGTTTAAAGGATTCCGCCTAAACGAAAAGGAAAAAAAATGTTGCAAACCAATTCCTTTTGAGTATAAAATTAGTGTATTAGTGGTATCCTGCTTCTAAATGTTATTGTAAATAAGCGACATAACATACAAATTAGTTGGTTTCGGAAAATTCGCGTACATTTGGGGCTTAAATTGTGGCTTATGATTATAGAAAGTAGAGCTTATGCGAGAGCGGGTCTGTTGGGAAATCCTTCCGACGGGTATTTTGGCAAGACAGTTTCGATTATTGTCAAGAATTTCGGAGCGATTATTTCGCTGTATCAAACGCCGGAACTTGTGCTGGAAGAAATGGAAGAAGACAGAACAAGTTTCCGGAATATCTATCATTTAACAAACACAGTCAGGCAAAACGGATACTATGGCGGACGCAGGTTATTAAAAGCAATAATCAAACGATTTTACGAATATTGTGAAGATAATCAGATACGTTTGCCCAACAAAAATTTCACAATACGCTATCAGTCGTCGATTCCGCGACAGGTGGGTTTAGCCGGTTCGAGCGCAATAATGACCGCTACCATACGCGCTTTGATGCAGTTCTATAATGTGAAAATTCCGCTGGAACAGATTCCAAACATTGTCCTGGCTGCCGAAAAAGATGAATTGGGTATCAATGCCGGTTTGCAGGACAGGGTCATTCAGGCTTACGAAGGTTGTGTGTATATGGATTTTAACAAAGATTATTTCGACCGGCATAAAACCGGACGATATGAACAGATTGATGCGCACCTTCTTCCGAAACTGTATCTGGCATACAAAACCGATTTGAGCAAAGTATCCGGCGCAGTGTTCAACAATCTGAAAGAGCGTTTCGAAAAAGGCGAAGAGTTTGTACTTAAAACCATTGCCGAACTTGCCGACGTTGCCGAGCAGGGTAAAAAGGCAATTTTGAACAGGGATTATAACCTGTTAAACGAATTGATTGACCACAATTTCGACCTCCGTTGCAAGATAATGAACATCTCCGACAGCAACATGGAATTAGTCAGAGTAGCACGAGAATCAGGCGCTTCCGCCAAGTTTACAGGCTCGGGAGGCGCAATCATCGGAATGTATAACGACAACGACGTGTTGAGTAAACTTGTCGTCAATCTCAAGAAAATAAACGCAAGAGTAATTAAACCATATATAATTTGATTTACAATGATTAAAAAAGCTGTTATTCCCGCTGCCGGTTTCGGCACACGTTTTTTGCCTGCAACAAAGGCGCAACCCAAGGAAATGTTACCTATAATCGATACTCCGACAATACAGTATGTCGTACAGGAATGTGTCGATTCTGGAATTGAAGATATTCTGATTATTTCAGGTAAAGGAAAACGTTCGATCGAAGACCATTTCGACCGCAATATTGAGTTAGAGGCTCATATTCAGGAACAGGACGAAACTCTGTATAACCAGTTGCGTCATATCGAAAACATGGCAAATATCCATTTTATCCGGCAAAAAGAACTGAACGGACTTGGCGATGCGATTTATCATGCCCGTTTTCACTGTGGCAACGAGGCTTTTGCCGTATTGTTGGGCGATACTGTTATTGATTCTGTGATACCTGTTACGCAACAGCTTATCGACGCTTACGAACAGTATCATCAGAGTGTGATTGCCGTTGAAGAAGTGCCTTGGGATAAAGTGTCGAGATACGGAATTGTCGGAGGTTCGCCGTTGAACAACAAGATTATGCAAATCAGCGAACTGGTCGAAAAACCAAGTCGTGACAAAGCGCCGTCGAATCTGGCTATCGCAGGAAGATATGTGCTGACTCCGGAAATATTTGAGGCTCTGGAAAAAACAGAACGCGGAAAAAATAACGAAATCCAACTTACCGACGCCCTGCGCATCATCTTGAAACACGAAAATATCGTCGCCTCAACAATCGAAGGTAAACGCTACGATATCGGAAACAAACTTGATTTTCTGAAAACAACAGTCGAATTTGCCCTGAAACGCAAGGAATTTGCTGAGGATTTCGAAGAATTTCTGCGCAAAACCATCAGCGACATACCTAAAAGGGTTTAGGGGATGGAATATGGGGTTTAGCATACCCCTACCCTATCCCCTAAACTACATACCCAAATCTATTTCAACGTTCCCTGTTGAGCGTCTTGAATCATCTGGGCGTTAGCAAGTATGTAGATTTCAACGCGACGGTTTTGCGCCTGTCCGGCAGCAGTATCGTTGGAAGCGATTGGTTCGGAAGAACCTTTTCCATGCGAAACTAATCTGTTGGAACTTACTCCCTGCGCGATAAGATACGAGTGTACCGACGACGCCCGCTGTTGGGATAACGGGATATTGATAGCATCGTTGCCGGTAATATCCGTATGTCCGTAAATCTCGACATTAGTGTCGGTATGGGTTCTCAAACTTTCGGCAAATTTCGTCAACGACACTTTCGACGCGTTGCTCAATGTGCTGGAGTTTTTTGCAAAAAGAATACCCGATTCGAATGTCACCTTAATTGCCTCGCCATTATTAGCGGTTTCAACTTTCGCGCCTTCGATTTTCTCCAACTCCTTGCGTTGTTTGTCCATTTTGTTGCCGATAAGAGCGCCTGTCGCTCCTCCGACAACAGCGCCGATTATAGCGCCCAAGCCGGTGTTTCCCGCAAGTTTACCTACTCCGGCGCCAACTGCTGCGCCTGCTCCCGTTCCGATAGCGCCACCTTTCACTGTACTGTTGGTGTTTTTAATTGTTTCGCAACCGGAAAAAACCAGACATATACACAATATGCCTGCTGTCATAAAATTCACAATTTTCATTTCTTTTTACTTTATTTATATATTAAAAATTCATTTAATTACATTTGTTTCATTGCATTACGCAATTTATCCATTGCCTCAGCCAATATTGAGCGTTGAGTGGCAATATTTAATCGTACAAACTGTTCGCCTTCGTCGCCGAAAATACGACCCGGATTCAACGCTATGCCCGCTTTCGACGTCAGAAATTCGTGTATCTGCGACATAGTCATGTTCAATCCTCTGCAATCGAGCCACATCAAGTATGTTCCTTCGGGTTTTCGCGCCTTGATTTGAGGAATATAATTTTTGAGATAATCGACAACATATTCGCAATTACCGCTGAGATATTCCAACAGTTGACTTAACCAGCTATCGCCGTGAGTGTATGCGGCTTCCAATGCAATATCGCCAAATATTGTTCCCGCCGAAACACTGAGCCGGTTAAGGTATTTGCTGAATTGTTCGTGTAAAGCACAATTGTCCGAATATACTATGGATGAAGACAATCCGGCGACATTGAATGTTTTGCTTGGAGCGATGAATGTTACTGTTTGGTTGGCAAATTCCTCGCATATCGAAGCAAGATAAGTATGTTTGTGCGGAGCGAAAACCAAATCCGAATGTATTTCGTCGGATATAATCAGTACATTATATTTCAGGCACAATTCGCCGATTTTCGTCAATTCGTCCAAAGTCCAAACTCTGCCGACAGGATTATGAGGACTGCACATAATAAACATTTTCACGCCATTAGCTAATTTACGTTCGAAATCGTCGAAATCAATCGTATAGTAACCATTGCCGGAATCGACCAGCGAACTTTTCACGAGCGTACGTCCGTGGTTGTTAACCGCATACATGAAAGGATGATACACGGGCGTATTTATCAGAACTTTGTCGCCCGGATTCGTAAACACATTCACTGCAAAATTTATAGCCGGAACGACTCCCGGGCTGAAACTGATTTTTTGCGGGTCTATCGTCCAGCCTCGTTGCTGCAACCAGTTTGCAACAGCATTATAAAAAGATGCAGGACGAATCTGGTATCCCAAGACTTCATGTTCCAACCGCTGTTTCAATGCATTAATAATAAAATCAGGCGTTTTGAAATCCATATCCGCAACCCACAAAGGCAACAAATCGCTCTGTCCAAACCGTTCCGCGCAATTATCCCATTTTTCACAATTCGTATTTCTACGATCAACTGTTTCATCAAAATTATATACCATCCAACAATAAAATTTACCGGCGCAAAGGTACATGAAAATTTTAGATTTCCAAAAGCGTAATATAAAAATGAAATATTCTTTTGTAATGTTTTGAAATATTTTTTGTACTTTTGTCCCGAAAAAAATTTAGAAATAATGAAAAAAATAGTTTTAAGTATTGCCATCATAGCAATAGCAACATTAAACAGCACAATTGTTTATTCCCAGAAGGGAAAACAAAAAGAAAAGCCCGCACAGAACGTTACGGTGATGAAGCTCGGGCAGGAAACAATTTATGGTACATATACGCCCGACCTTGCGTCGATCCGGCAGCACGAATGTCCGGAATGGTTTCGTGACGCCAAGTTCGGGATGTTTATTGACTGGGGACTGTACTCTGTGGCGGGTTGGGATGCTCCACGTCAAAGCGGCGCAATGTATCCCGACTGGTACATGAAAAACATGCTCGGCGGAGCTGTGAAAGAGTATCACGAAAAGAACTGGGGAAAAGATTTTATGCCCGACGATTTCATCCCGCTGTTTACCGCCGAAAACTACAATCCCGAATGGTTGATTGGAGTGGCAAAGGAAGCCGGAATGAAGTACGTGATTCCATTCTGTAAACATCATGACGGTTTTTGCCTCTGGCCCAGCAGTTACACCGATCGCGACGCTATGGATATGGGACCGAAAAAAGACCTTGTCCGTCCGCTGGCGGACGCCTGTTATAAGAACGGGTTGAAATTCGGGTTTTACTTTTCGCTCGACGAATGGTATTATCCTGTCATCAAAGATGGTGTGAAACAAATCCGTGAATGGGGAGCGCACAAATATTCGCCTTACGAGGCGTCGAAGGAGAAGATTCATCTCACCGGAAAATATCCTGTCGAAGACTTCTTTGGCGACTATATCGTTCCACAGGCTAAGGAGTTTATCGACCTCTACGACCCCGACATTCTCTGGTTCGACGGCGACTGGGAGATGTTTGCCGAAGAATATCGTTCGCCCGAAATCATCGCGCATTTCTACAATCACGCATCGGGACGTAAGGAAGTCGCACTTAACGACCGTAACGGACTGAGTCGTTTCAAAATCGGCGATTTCTTTTGCAGCGAATATCATCATTTGCCAAAGGGTTATGAAATGATGCATCCATGGGAAGAAAATCGCGGTATCAGCCAGTCGTTCGGTTACAATCGTGAGGATACCGAAGAGAATGTGTTAAGCGTAAAGAATTTTGTACATTTGTTTATACGCACTGTCAGCGAAAACGGCAACCTGCTGTTGATAGTTAATCTCGATGGCAAAGGCGGTCTTCCCGAAGTACAGGAACGTCGCCTCCGTGAAATCGGCGCATGGCTCAAAATCAACGGCGAAGCCATCTACAACACTCGTCCGTGGCTGACGCCCGTTCAAGACCTGACGTCCGGAACTATCGCGCAAAACGACGAAAAACAACAGGGCGAAATCCGTTTTACCCGCAGCAAAGACGGTAGAACAATCTATGCTATCTGTACAGCGTTCCCGAAAGATAAACTCGAAATCAACTCGCTGTACCTCAACAAGGGTAAATCGACCATCAGCATGATCGGCGTCGAAGAAACGCTACTATCATGGTCGCAACATCCCCGTCAAGGTACGGCTAAATTAGTAATCGACATCCCCGATTCCCTTTACGAAAAACGTAAAAACGAATACGCATGGGTGTTTAAAATAACTTTTTGAATGGGACGAATCAATTTCACTTGTAAATTGAATCCATTTTCAGGAAAATAAACAGCAGAACAGTAAAGCTCCAGAGCGACGAACCTCCGGCGCTGACAAATGGCAACGGTATTCCGATAACGGGCGCCAGTCCTACGGTCATAGCGATGTTGACTGCAAAATGGAAGAATATTATTGACACGACACAATAACCGTAAGTACGGGCAAACGGCAATTTTTGTCGTTCGGCAAGCACGAGCAGGCGTATCAGCAAAGTCAGGTACAAGGCTATCACTGCAAAACTGCCGACGAATCCCCATTCTTCGCCTATTGTACAGAAAATAAAATCGGTGCTTTGTTCGGGTACGAAGTTAAGTTTGGTTTGCGTACCCTGCAAGAATCCTTTTCCCAGAAATCCGCCCGAACCGATTGCAACTTTCGATTGATAAGTATTATAACCGGCGTCTTTGATGTCTTCTTTTATGCCGAGCATATCTTCGATTCTACTGCGGTGATGCGGTTTCATGACATTATCATATACATAATCAACAGAATAGACAAGCATTGTTGAACAAAAGAAAAACACTGTAGCATACCATTGTATTTTTTTACTCCAAAGAAAAAGAGAGACGCCGCCTGCGATAATAGCGGCAATCATTGCCAGAGTAACAAATTTGTCGTATTCGACGTCGTTGCCGGAAGCATATTTGTAAATTATTCCGGCGACAAGAATTACAATAGCGCAAATTGTTGACCGGGCAAACATTTTCTTGCTTTGGTAAGTAAACCACATAATGGCAATAGCGATGAGCGCAATTCCGGAGATAATCCATATCAGCGGAAATAGCAGCGAAAATATAAACAATGCTATTGTAAACGCCATGAAAGTCAGCACCCATCCGGACATTCCTTCCCGATAGAGTACAAGTATAAACGACATAAACACCAGCGCCGATCCCCAGTCTTTTTGAAGGAGAATCAATCCCATGGGTAAGGCGATTACAGCAATTGTTTTCAGCCAGTTAACTATTGTATTAAGTTTAAATCCGTATTTGTTCAACAATTTTGCCAACGCGAGCGAAGTCGCAAATTTTGCGATTTCCGAAGGTTGAAAACGGATTAGTCCGACGTCTAACCATGATTTCGAGCTTTTTACTTCCGTCCCGATCATGAGCGTCAATATTAGCAGCGACAGCGCGATTATGTAGATGTGGTTTGCAAAAACCGGATAAAACCGTTTACTGATAATCATCACCACGACCGCCGTAAATATTGAAATAACAGCCCATAAAAATTGCGTTCCGTGTTTTTTCGAGAAATCGAACAGTTCGAGCGTGTCGCTTTGCGTAGAATAAATATTCAGCCATCCGAATGTAACTAAAACCAGATATATCAGTACAACAAGCAAATCGGGAGTTTTAAATTCTATTCTGTCACGCATTTGTCATTTACAATTTTTGATTTATATTCCGGAACTGTTTAGCAGATTCATATTTAATATCCATTGTTCGACGTCGGTTCGTGAAGTCTTGCCTGTCAGGTATTTTTCGAGTACCAGCGAAGCAATTGGAGCGGCATAACTTCCTCCTGCACCCGAATTTTCGACAAGAACGGCTACCGCGATTTTAGGGTCGTATTTAGGGGCAAAACACACAAACACAGAGTGATTTTTGCCGTGAGGGTTTTGCGAAGTCCCTGTTTTTCCGCACACGTCGATGTTGGGAACACGCGCTCGCCATGCTGTCCCGCCCATTCCCGTTGTTGCCAGATGCATCCCTTCGATTGAGTGTTCAAAATAACTTTCGTCGATACCGCAATACTGTTTTTGGTAATATTCAGGCGCAATTTGTTCGTCGTCGCCCACCAATTTGACGATGTGAGGAATGTAGTAGAACCCCTTGTTGGCGACTATCGACGCCATATTAGCGAGTTGCAGAGTTGTAGCGCCGATTTCGCCCTGTCCGATTGCCAGAGAAATTATACTTAACGGATTCCACCGATTGACGCCGTAGTATCTGTCGTACAGTTTTTTCGACGCCACGATACCTGCTTTTTCGTTGGGAAGATCAACGCCCAACTGACGGGCAAATCCGAATCGCATGACCTTTTCTCTCCACGCCGTTAACGCTTCATCGACCGAAGCGTATTTTTTGTTTTCCAATATATTGCGAAATGCGTAACAATAGTACGAATTACAGGATACCATTATTGACTGCTTGAAATTGACAGGCGAGATATGCCCGTGACAACCAACGCCTCTACCATACGGATAATGTCCCGAACAGGAATAACTTGTGCTGGGCGTTAGCGTTCCTTCGTCAAGTCCTATCAGCCCGTTAACGAGTTTGAAGGTCGAGCCGGGAGGTTGCGGCGACATTATCGCTCTGTTGAACATTGGCTTGTCGGGATTGAGGGTTAACTCGGCGTAATTTTGTTGACGGTTTACGCCTGAAAGTATTGCCGGATTGAACGTAGGCGATGATACCAACGCAAGGATTTCACCTGTCGAGGGTTCGATTGCAACCACCGAACCGAGTTTGTTCTGCATAAGCATCTGGACATATTCCTGCAAATCGCTGTCAATGGAACTGATTAAGTTTTTACCGGGGATAGCAGCCGTGTCACGTCGCCCGTTTTCAAACGGTTCGACAAATCGGTTGCGGGAATCTCGCAGAGAGATGCTTACGCCTTTTTTGCCTCTCAACACGTTTTCGTAAGATTCTTCGATGCCGCTCACTCCGATATAATCGCCCGATTTGTAATAAGGATTTCTGTTAACCACCGAAGTATCAACTTCCTGAATATAACCCAATACATTGCCGCCGATATTTCGCGGATATTGTCGCATAGTTCTCACTACGGAATAAAATCCATGAAAACGGTCGGCTCGTTCGCGAAATACGGCATATCGTTCCGGCGCAACCTGTTTGAGAAAGGGGAATGAGCGAAAATCACGTTTTTTTCCGATACTTTTGAGGATATTTTTCACTTCATCGACCGAGAGTTGGAACGTAGAACATAACTCGGCAGTATCAACGTCTTTCAGCTCACGCGGAGCTATCATAATGTCGTAAGTGGTAATATTTTCTACCAGAATCTTTCCGTTACGGTCGTAGATTATTCCACGTGCAGGATATTCGACATCGTATCGCATAGCATTGTTTGCCGCCGTGATTTTGTACGATTCATCGATGACTTGCAGGAAAAAAAGCCGTATCAGCAATATGCCGGCAACCGTAACAACTATTATGATTATGTTTCGTTGAGCATACATAACTCATAATTCATCACACCTACAGCACTTCCAGTTTTTTCGCAGCCTTATATATCCTGTCGATAGCGTATTCGATTTGCTCCTGAGTATGCGTAGCCATCAGAGAGAAACGAATCAGCGTCGAATCGTTCGGGACAGCCGGCTGTACAACAGGATTGACAAACACGCCTTCTTCCATCAGGATTTTCGACATCATAAACGTTTTTGCGTTGTCGCGAATCATGATTGGAATGATTGGCGTACACGAATGGGCGATGTCGAATCCCAAATCGCGGAATGCTTTGAGACTGTAATTTGTGTTTTTCCACAACTGCTCGATGTAATACGGTTCGGTCTTGATGATTTCGAGCGCCGCCAATGCGCTGGCTGTTGCTGCCGGAGTAGCGCTGGCGCTGAATATCAACGAACGCGAAGTATGCTTGATATAATTAATGGTATATTTGTCGGAAGCGAGAAATCCGCCTATCGAAGCCAGCGACTTGCTGAATGTACCCATTATAATATCCACATCGTCGGTGAGACCGAAGTGCGAAGATATTCCCCGTCCCTGTTCCCCGATTACGCCGAACGAATGTGCGTCGTCCACCATGATATTGGCGTTGTACTTTTTCGCTATACGCACGATTTCCGGCAGGTTGGCAATGTCGCCTTCCATACTGAAAATGCC
>JAISXV010000070.1 GCA_031270335.1 Prevotellaceae bacterium
GCAGTTTCAAGCGTAACAGAAATGGTAACGTTAATAGATTTTTCTGAAATTCTTTTATGGATTATTTCAAGGATGGATTTATCTACTATCTTTTGATTCAAAGGAGGTAAATCATCATAGTCTTCAATTCCGATTATAATGTTGCCTCCATGAGAATTAGCGAATGAAATACAATCTTTCGCCAACTCATCCCAATCAGTGTTTTTCCCTTTCAGAAAACGTAATGATTTTTTATCCAATAATTTACCTTCTTCCATATATTTTTTCAAGATATTGATTGCTAAAATCAATTTTCAATTCAACCCAGAGTGGCAAATGGTCGGACATCTGAAATGTTCGCCATGTTGATAGATAGTATTTTTCTATTTCTTTATCTGTTTTTCCCTGAATATTTTTTTCGGGAAAATATTGTCGGTAAATATTCAAATCTTCAGGCGTATATACTGATTTACAGAAATTAAAAGCGCCGGCTTTTTGTTCTGTTTCCGAAAACACAATCATAGCGGGGTCTAAATTCAGGTTAAAGGCTATCTGGTCGTAATGATGTGTTCCTCCCAAATCTGTGGGGTGTTGTTTAATAGCGTCAGGAATGAAAAAGCCACTGTTTTCCAGAGCCTTCATAGTTTCGTCACCACATTTGGCGATATTGAAATCACCTAAAAGTATGTAACTGCTGTCTTCCTTTTTTGCCCGCTTCGACAGAAAAGATGCAATTGTCTTTATTTCAGACAGTCGCCGCTTGTCTATTCCCGAAGACGAACCATAATAAATATGTACAGTAGTCAGATTGAATTTAAACCAACCTGCCTGAAAAGCGCCACAAAACGGTGTGCGTGCAAACTGCAATTGCCCATCAATCAACTTTTCTTTTGGCAACACAATTTCACCCGCCAACTTTTCAAACGAGATTTTATTTTTATCGTAAAGATAAACCATTCTTTCACTTCCTCCTGCGCTTCCGTCCGTAGAATCAGTGGTTATGTAATCCCAATTCCTGTTCATTATGGACAGAAGTTTTTTCAATCCATTAAGATTTGCCGAAACTTCTTGAATCGCAACTATATCAAAGCGACTGATAATCTCTGCAATATAATAAAGACTCTCCCAACGGCGATTATCGCCAAATTCACGGATATTCCATGTTGCAAGCAAAAGCGTATCCGACGCTGTTTTTTGTGGAATTTCTTTGTCTAATTGCTTTCTTATAATCAACAATTTATCAACAATTCGCAGACGTTCGTTTTTGTCCCTGATTTTCCTTATATTTTTGTAATATGGCATAACCTATATTTATTTTTAAAAGACAAAAGTACAACAAATTTTTCATATCTCAACCGCCAACCTCCACCGCCCGTACGCCAACCCCTGCCATATCACTGATTATAAGCCATTTTTCCGAAAATAATCCCCAATTTTGCGGTTTAAAATAAAGAATAGAGACATGAACAGTAAAAACAAAACGTCGGACATCTCTTATTACCGGCTATCCCTGACAGATTTTCTCAAAGAAAGTCATCCGGAACTACTTATAGATAACGCTTTTATCGCTACACGTTCGGAAGCGGCGGCAGAAACATATTCACAAGCCGTTCGGAGCGGCGGCAACCAGATTGAAGCCGGAGAACAGGCAAACGCCGTTCTTTTTCGGGACTTGCACTTTTCCATACATAACACGCTGACTGACATTCTTTGGAATGAATTTTCAGACCTCATTCCCGAAGAAGACGCCAAGTCGTGGGCAATCCTTCTATTGCCGGAATGTGAACACGTTTTCGCAGAATACACGCTGTCGGATGACTTTGCTTACGAGCCTGAATATGAATTGCTCTACACGGAATTAACCGGCGTAATCGCCAATTATTTCGAGGAGCATGGCATACAATAAAAAAGAGCATCTTCAAACGAATATCGAAGCGATTCGTATTGCTTTCGCATTAGATAAAGAGAAACGCAGAGCGACGGAAGCGGAACGCTCTGTTTTACAGCAATACAGCGGTTTTGGCGGGATAAAATGTATTCTTAATCCTGTGCAAACGGAAGCGGATAAAGCCTCTTGGAAAAAATCCGACGTGGATTTATTCCCGATGGTCGTTGATTTACACAAACTTATCCATGAAAATTCTCGCGACGAAAACGAGTACAGACGTTATTTCAACAGTCTGAAAAGTTCCATTCTGACAGCATTTTATACGCCGCCGGAAATAGTCAAAGTCCTTTCGGACGCATTGAAAAACAGCGAAATCACTCCTGTTCGTTTCCTTGAGCCTTCGGCAGGCAACGGCGCTTTTGCCGACGTTTTCAGAGAAACGTTTCCGAATAACAAAACTGTCTGTTTTGAAAAGGATTTGCTTACGGGCAAAATCCTCTCCCACCTGCATCCCGACGACAAAGTACACATTCGCGGTTTTGAGGAAATCGAAAACCGTCCGGATAATCGTTTTGATGTGATTGCAAGCAACATTCCCTTTGGCGACACAGCCGTTTTCGACGTTTCGTTTTTAAAAAGTGGGGATGCGGTAAAACGTCAGGCAACCCGAGCCGTCCATAACTATTTCTTTCTCAAAGGTGTGGAGACGCTTCGCGAGGGTGGACTACTTGCGTTTATCACCTCGCAGGGCGTGATGAACAGCCCGTCCAATAAACCTGTCAGAGAATGGCTGATGAAAAATACCAACCTTATTTCGGTTATCCGCCTGCCAAACAACCTGATGAGCGACAACGCAGGTACAGAGGTGGGAAGCGATTTGATTATCCTGCAAAAAGATAACAGTAAACTTTTGCCCGACCCCGAAGAACGGGCATTTTTTAAGAGCCGGACACTTTCTAACGGCATAAATATCAACAATTATTTTCAAGATTTTAGTCGTATCGTTCACACAAAAGGTTATCTAGATAAAGACCTCTACGGAAATCCCGGAATGATTTTTATTCATGAGGACGGCATTACAGGAATGGCAAAAGACTTGAAAAACATGCTTTTTGACGATTTTTCCGAACGTTTGGACAAAAAACTGTATCAAAACAATTCCATTTCAATACAGCCTAAAATACAGATAACAGAGTCAAAAGAAAAAATTATATCCCAACAGGTTATACCCAAAGAAGGCGCTAAACTCAAAGAAGTTACTCCCACAGTCGAACAGCAGCCATTACTCACATTATATGACCTTTTCGAACTAAACGAAGAAGAACGCAGCCAAATTAACAAGCCCAAACAAAGAAGAAAAAAAACCGTTGCGACACAGGGAAAACCCGGACAACTCAATCTGTTTGCACAACCGGTAAATAACAGTGCAAACACTGCAAAGTCCGGCAATAATCCGATAAATTCGGCTACTCCTGTTGTCGATGCTCGAAAAGAAGAACTTGAAAAACAATTACTTGAATTGTCAAAACCACGTCCTTATTCCGGCATTTTGGAAATTTTTCACAAACAAGGCTCGCTTGTAATGGAAAATAACGGGCAAATCGGCTATTTGAAAGAACGTTACAGCGACGACGCTGTTTTTAAATCGCTGGAACTGAATCCGATTCAGGAAGATAAAGCAAAACAGTACATAAAATTGCGCGATACCTATAATTATATGTATAACTATGA
>JAISXV010000126.1 GCA_031270335.1 Prevotellaceae bacterium
AAGCGTTAGACGGATGAAAGATTATGTTTTGATTCGATTTCTTCAACTTTCTTTTCAACAGCCATTTATTGAACGCAGCAAAAGAAGCCGTCGGGTCGGAAATAAACGATTTGCCATACCGACGGTCGGATAGCAAATATTTGTTTTTTACGAATAATCCGGCAATCCGGGCATCGTATCCCAATCGCCTCATTCCTTTGAACAATTCGTAATGATATCGCGAAATCCCTCCCGCTTTTTGTTCCAGAAAAATCTGTGCATCATATATTATTTCCATAAACAAATCATTTTTATTTCTTTCCTAATTCATCATATAAAGTTTGTAATATTGCTTTTCCTTTTTCCACACGTTCGGGATTAGGCGCAGGTTCTTCGGAAATCACCTTATCGGGATGATTGTCGTAAACGGACACGCCTGTACTGTCCCGGAATCCAAAACCGTTGTTGAACGAAAAAAACACAAACGGATATGTGTAAACCGAACTGAAAACATCTCTGCTGAACTCAAAATCCTCGTGTGGAAGATTCAATTGACCGAGCAAAGTTGCGGCAATATCGGTTTGATTGACGAGTTTATCCACTTTCAACGGTTTATCGACCGCTCCACCGAGCCACAACATCGGAGTATGAAAGAAAACAGCGTCGTGCGTAGCGACATTTGCCGGATAACAACAGCCATGGTCGGCAATAAAGATAATCAGCAGATTATCCCATGCGGGAGTTTTCTTCAGTTTGTCGATAAACTGTCCGATACATTCGTCCGTGTAAGCAAATGCATTAGTAACATCGTTTTCCAGACGACGATAGGGAACAACGAAAGGTTCATGACTGCTCAATGTCAGGAAACCTGTATGCCAGAGAGAATCATTCCGTTCGACTATTTCGTTAAACAAATGCTTGAAAGTGATATCGTCGTTCACGCCCCAGGCATGAGTATGCTGTTCTTTCAACGAAAAATCCTTGTCGGCAACAATTTTTTGGTATCCGGTACTGTAGAAATAACTTTTCATGTTAGTGAAATCGATGTCGCCGCCGTAGAGAAAATCGGTTTTATACCCTGCCTGTGTCAGAGTTTTTGCTATAGACGGCAGTTTCCGGCTTTTGACGGGCAACTTCATTACCGACGTCGTCGGCAATCCCGGAAAACCGCTGAGAGCGCAGACTATTCCTCGATCGGTACGAAAACTGTTGGAATAGAATTGTGTAAAAAAGATTCCTTCTTCCGATAAACGGTTGAAATTCGGAGTAATGTCTGGTTCGCCGTCCGGAGTCTGAATAAAAGTTCCCGAAAAACTTTCCCAAAGAACAATCAGGATATTCGGACGGTCGGTATTCAGCAGTCGGACTGTTTGTTCGCCGCCTTTCGGATACAAACCGTTAAAAATTTCCCGTCGTTTATCTTCCGGAAAAAAATCGAACTGTTCGGAAAAATTCTCCGATATATTCAACGAATACATAAAACTGAAGACCGGATTAACAGCCGAATGATTCAGAAACTGATTACTGCTGAAATACACTCTTCCGACATTCGCCGTCGATTCCTTAAACCCGCCACGGATAAAAACAAACAAAACAAATACTGTTAAAATCATCGCCAACACGCCTGTCAATTTATTCCACACGCTTCGCACGAGAGGAAATTTTGCAGGCGTAATTTTCAGAAACAGCCACAAAAACAGTCCGCTTAACAGCAAAATTACAATAACTCTAAAAGCGATAAACCAAACCGATATGCTTGCCATTGCGTTCGACATGGAATCAAGATAGAACAATACCAACGCGTCTAACTTAAAATTCCAAAAACTGTAAAGCGAAGTATCAACCACAAAAATAACAGCTACAAACAGTGCAATGATAATGTAATAAGGCAATAAAATCTTTCGCAAGTTCATTTTGCAGAAGAAAACGCTAAACAGCAATCCCAGCCATGGTATCAGCGTAAAATAACCGACGACGGTAGCGTCCAGTTTCAATCCGTGCAGCATGACCATCATATAATCGTTTAAAGAACAGTCGTGAGAAAAAATGCTGTTGTACAGCATAAATAAAGGTTTTTGAATAACAAAAACCGCCAACATCAATCCAAACAGCGAAACCAGATATAAAAACCTCTTTTTCATTCAAATTATCCTGACGTTATAATATATTCATATCTAAAATTCACAAAAAATATTTTGCAAAAGTAATGTTTTTATTTGTTTTGTAAGTAATTTTCCAAAAATTAGGCAGCAATAGCATTTTTTTAAATAAAATCCGGTAAATTGAGAGCAGTATAGCGATTTCTAAACTGCCTTTTTTCAGGTATATCCGTCGAACATGAAAAAAAATTTTCCATAAAATGATGTGCGAATCAAAAAAAAGCGTACTTTTGCGGTCAAAGATTATTTTATTAATTATAAAAAAACAACAATCTTTATGAAGAAAAATATATTTGAATTAGAAACAAAAGAGTTAAAGAAAATTGCTTTATCTCTTAAAGCAAAGGTAAATGAAGGTCTTGAAAAAGACAACATGGAAGTACAGTGCCTTCCCACTTACATTAATCCCAACAAGAACATTGAGCAGGGAAAAGCCCTTGTTCTCGACCTTGGCGGAACTAATTACCGGGCGGCAATAGTGGATTTCGTTGACGGTAAACCTGTTATTCGTCCTGAAAATGGCTTCAAAAAAGACCTTTCGCTGATGAAACAGGAAGGTTTTACCCGTGAAAACCTTTTTAAAGAGATTGCCGACCTTATCAGTGAACTCAATCTGGAAGGCGTAAACTCTATTGGATACTGTTTTTCGTATCCTGCTGAACCTGCGCTGAATGGCGACGCTAAACTGCTTCGCTGGACTAAAGGCGTGAATATCGTAGAAATGCTCAACGACTTTGTGGGCAAGCCTTTGATGGATTATCTGAACAAGAATCTCGAACAGGCTAATTTTACGAGTATCAAGGTTATAAACGACACTATCGCCAGCCTTTTCTCCGGATTGACCGACAGGAACGCTCAGGCTCATATCGGCTTGATCGTGGGGACCGGAACGAATATGGCGACATTCGTCAAATCAGACAAAATCGGGAAACTCGACCCCGGTTACACTCAAAAAGGGCTGATTCCCATCAACCTCGAATCCGGAAACTTCTATCCTCCGCATCTGACGGTCATCGACGACAAAGTTGACGCCTGCTCCGACAGCAAAGGACGGCAACGTTTCGAAAAAGGAGTATCGGGAATGTATCTGGGTGAAATCCTGAAATCGGTGTTCCCTTGCGACAAGTTCGAAGAGAAATTCGACGCCCAGAAGCTGACAAGCATAATGAATTTCCCTGATATTCACAAGAAAAGATACGTTCGCGTGTCGAGGTGGATTTATCAGCGGTCGGCAAAACTTGTTGCTGCTTCGCTTGCAGGTTTGATTCTGGTACTGCATTCGCACGACAGTTCAATCAAAAGTGTCTGTCTGACAGCAGAAGGAAGTCTGTTCTGGAGTTCCGATTCCCTCGGTAAAAACTACAAAGACATCGTTTTAGACGAACTTCACCGTTTGTTAGCCGAGTTTGGACTTGACATTCAGGTACATATTCCGGTAATGTCGAATGCCAATCTGATTGGTTCGGCGGTTGCTGCATTGTCATAAATTATTAAACAGAACAACAATCAATTATGTTCAGTCCGGTAATTTTCAATTCTCAATTTTCAACTCTCAATTTCATTGTGCTGATATTGTTTACTTCGTGTGGAACGAAGCAAATGGTTTTGACAGTGCAGAATCCTTCGAATTTCGACAGGAAAAGCCAAACGGTAGAAATCCCTTTACAGGATGTGGAACAGAGACTTGGAAATCCCGATTACCGGAAACTCGCGCTTACAGACCCGAAAGGAGCATCTGTGGCATACCAGATTACATACGACAAACGTTTTATTTTCCAACTTGATATTCAAGCCGGCGAATCGCAATCTTTTGTATTGAAACAGGGAAAAGAGGTTCAGGAGTTTGAATCAAAAACTTACGCTCGATTTATCAAGGAAAGAAAAGACGATTTTGCCTGGGAAAACGACCGGGTGGCTTTCCGTATATACGGTCCCGCTCTGAAACCCATCGACGGTCCAAGTAACGGTCTCGACGTCTGGTATAAAAGTACTGACAAATTGATTATCGACAAATGGTATAAAGACGATTTGGCGAGAAAAGCGTCATATCACGAAGACCATGGCGAAGGTCTTGATGATTATAAGGTTGGTCGTTCACTGGGAGCCGGAGCAATGGCTCCCTTTGTGAACGATTCCTTATGGCTGAACGAAAATTTCGCCGCTCAGGAATTGCTGGAAAACGGACCCATCCGTTCTACCTTTAAACTGACGTACAACAAACTCAACGTGAACGGAAAAGAATACGCTGAAACACGTACGGTTTCCATTGATGCAGGTTCTCAACTGACTAAGATAACTCAATCATACGAAGGCGTTCCGGAAAAAATAACCGTAGCTGCCGGACTTGTGAAACGCACAGGAAACGATTCGATTATAACAAAAGACAACTGTGTAATATACTTCGAACCGTACAGCGACAAAGTGGGAAACGTGGCTCTGGCAATGGTATTTCCCGAGGGATACAAAAAAGCAACCATAAACACGTATAAGGTCGGAAACAGTTCGTACTCACATGTTTTGGCTGTTTGCGACTACGAAAAACCAATTACGTACTATTCCGGTTACGGATGGAGTAAGGCGGGAACTTTTTCCGATATCTTTGCTTTCGAAAAATATATCGCCAAATTTTCGGAAAGCCTCAAAGTTCCGCTCAATGTAACTTGTCAGGATTAGCCAAATATTTCGTGCAACACGTTCAGTGATTTGATTATCAAAGAGTGGTCGAATCGTGAAGAATAGAAATCGAGCATACGGTTTGCGAAGTTAATTCGTTGTTCGCCGGTGAGTTTCAGTTCGTTCAATTGGTTGGACGAGAGATTCAGCAAACGGGAAAGTATTCTGGTATTGTCTTTGTCGAAATATTGAGGATGAAGCGGTTGTGAAAAAACGAACTTGCAGTATTTGATATCGAAATAATCGTAATCGTTTTTGTTTGCCGCAATCGAAAAACCCATGTGTTTCGACAGTTGTACCATGAAATACAGGTGAAAGTTCTGGACGCCATCACTAAGCATGTCGAGCAAACAGATTGATTTGCTGATGTATTCGAACAGCGCAGGCGACGAATCTTCTTCTTTCAATATCCTGTACAGAAATTCGCCGATAAACATTGCAATCGAACTTTTCCTGATGTCGGAAGAAATTTCGGGAAGAACCGGTGAAAAAACAAACTCTTTAAGATACTGTATTTCGGCATTTTGACGACCCGAACATTCGAAATCAATTAACGAAAGCGGAAACAGACGGTTACCTTTTTTCTGACGGTTCAGGATATAAGTTCTTCTGCCGCGCATGTCGGTATAGAGATATACAATGTCCTGATTATCCGTATATTTTATTCCGCTTAATACGATCCCTTTCATTTTCCGGCAAGTTGCAACGACAAAGGGTCACCACTAAGGTAACCCTTCGTTTCATCAAAATATCATGTTTTAACAACTAAAATTAATAGTGTATTTCATCGGACACAGTCAATTTCTTGCGTCCTCTTGCTCTGCGTGCAGCCAAAACCCTTCTGCCATTGGGAGTTGACATCCTTTCACGAAAACCGTGCTTGTTTATTCTTTTTTTATTCGACGGTTGATATGTCCTTTTCATTGTCTTATACTTATCTTAAATTTATATTCCAAAAACGGGCGCAAAGGTATGTAAAAATTAATATCCGAACAAATAATTTGTTAATTCTATTGCAAATATATCTTTAATATGCAGTAAAACAAGGAATTTAATTTTATCATTTTTTAGCGTTTCATCTGTTTTTTAACTAATCATTGTCAAAAAAATCGTGTTAATTCATGTAATTTGTGGACAAAATTTCAAAAAAAATAAACCATTTTCAAAAAAGATAGTCAGATTGAAAAAAAAATCGTACTTTTGCGGCTCGATTTAATATGGTATAAAGTATATGTATAGATTAAAAAATAAAGGTATATTGCTGATTTTGATAAGTTTCGTACTTTCAGGATGCGCCGGGTACAACAAATTGTTGAAAAATCCAGACCCCGAAAAACGGTATTTGGCAGGATTGGAATATTATAAAAAGAAAAAATATTCCAAATCGACGCCTTTGTTAGAATCGTTGAATGCCGTTTACAACGGTCAGTCGCGCGACGATACGGTGAGTTTCTACATCGCCAAAGGATATTACCTGATGAGCGATTATTATTCTGCCGAAAGCGCGCTGGAAAAGTTTACACGAGTGTATGGACGCAGCCCTTTTGCCGAAGAAGCGTACTACATGCGGTCGGTGAATCTTTATCGCTTATCGATGCGAGCCACTTTGGATCAGCGTAATACAATAGACGCAATATCGGCGTTCAATGCATTTTACAACAAATTTCCCGAATCGGAACACGGCAAAGACAAGAATTATTTAGACGAATTGACAGGACGTCTGGAAGAAAAATCGTATCTGTCGGCAAAATTGTATTATCAAATCGAAGACTACAAATCGGCTATAGTCGCTTTGCGTAACAGCATCAAAGATTTTCCAGAGAGTAAATATAATGAAGAACAAGCGTTTTTGATGCTTAAAGCGAGTTATATATACGCCAAAAAGAGCGTCCGGAAGATGCAACCCGAAAGGTATATCGCTGCAATCGACGAATATTACAACTTCGTCAGCGAATATCCCAATTCGAAATACAAAGACGAAGCGGAATTAATATACGATGAATCTCTGCTGTTTACAAAACGGCATGGAATAAAATTGGATGACGAATTAAGTATAAAAAATTAAAAATATATATATAAATGGATGTAAAACGAAATAATGCGCCCGCAAATACTGTAACCCGTGATATCGAGCGATTTACCGCTCCTACGGGAAACATTTACGAAAGTGTGATGGTCATTGCGAAACGTGCTAATCAGATTTCTGCAGAATTAAAACAGGAGCTTTCAAAAAAATTGGAAGAATTTGCAAGCGTAAGCGACAATCTCGAAGAAGTGTTCGAAAACAGGGAACAAATCGAAATGTCGAAATATTACGAAAAACTCCCTAAAGCGGGTTTACTTGCTGTTCAGGAATTTCTGGAAGGAAAAATATATTTCAGAAAGGCAGATTCCAAATAAATTTGCAAAGGCTCAAACTATTAATAAAAAAAATTATTGAGTCGTGCTTGCTGGAAAACATATTTTAGTTGGGATAACAGGCGGTATTGCAGCTTACAAAGTTGCAACGCTTGTTCGTTTGCTTGTTAAGGAAGGCGCTGAAGTCAAAGTCGTTATGACCGAGACAGCCAAGCGTTTCATCACTCCGCTTACGATGGCGACGCTATCGAAAAATCCCATTGCGGTCGATTTTTTCAATCCTGAAAACGGCGAATGGAACAGTCATGTCAAACTGGGCTTGTGGGCTGATGCGTATATTATAGCGCCTGCCACAGCCAATTCCATCGGGAAAATGGCAGCCGGCATAGCCGATAATCTGTTGCTGACGACGTATTTGTCGGCAAAATGCCCTGTCTTTGTCGCGCCCGCAATGGATTTGGACATGTATAAGCATCTCGCTGTTTCAACAAATATCGAAACGCTTAAATCATACGGCGATACAATCATCGACGCCGAAGCGGGCGAGTTGGCAAGCGGGCTCGAAGGCAAAGGACGTATGGCTGAGCCGGAAACGATTGTCGATTATCTCAATTCGTATTTCGACGCTTCATTTTCGGGTTTGCACGCGCTGGTTACGGCAGGTCCTACTTATGAACGAATTGACCCTGTGCGGTTTATAAGCAATTTTTCGTCGGGGAAAATGGGATACGCCATTGCCGAAACTCTGGCTCAACAGGGCGCCGATGTGATGTTAGTCAGCGGACCAACGAATTTGTTGCCTTTGCATCCGAATATCAGGCGGGTTAATGTGACCTCGGCAAACGAAATGTAT
Organism: Prevotellaceae bacterium; assembly: GCA_031270335.1. Classification (GTDB taxonomy): domain Bacteria; phylum Bacteroidota; class Bacteroidia; order Bacteroidales; family UBA932; genus JAIRLF01. The sequence goes on from JAISXV010000126.1 coordinate 8,023, forward strand.
GAGGAATGTATGCGTTTGTTTCCTTCGTGCAACATTGCCGTGATGTGCGCCGCCGTTGCCGATTTCACGCCCGAACGACAGGAAGACAGCAAGATAAAGCAAAAAACAGACCTGACAATCGCTCTTACAAAAACAAAAGACATCGCCGCAGAACTCGGACGGATAAAACGCAACGACCAGATTCTGGCAGGCTTCGCTTTGGAAACCGACAACGAACTTGCTAACGCTCACGAAAAACTGAAAGCAAAAAATCTGGATTTCATCGTGTTAAATTCATTGAACGACACGGGTTCGGGCTTCGGCGTCGATACAAACAAAATAACGATAATCGACAGCGACGGTACGGAAATCCTGTTCGAGACGAAACCAAAAAAAGATGTAGCAAAGGATATTACGACTTATATTCAACAAAAATACGGACAAATAAGCAATTTTGAATTATGAAGAGATACCTTTATATATTAATGTTTTCAGTTGTGCCGGTGATTTCTGCCGTGTCGCAGGAACTGAGGTGTAATGTCACCGTCAATTCGTCGAAGATTCAAGGAACAAACAAAAGCATTTTCAGTACTTTGCAGACTTCGCTCTCCGATTTTATGAACGGAACAAAATGGACTAATCACTCGTTTACGGAAGAAGAACGGATTGACTGTTCGTTTTTTATAACTGTCAATGAATACAGTAGTTCGCGATGCAATGGTTCATTGCAGGTACAGGCGCGACGTCCTGTTTACAACTCATCGTATCAGACAATTATCCTTAATCATGTGGACGAGGATTTTTCTTTCGACTATATTGAATTTGACCGTTTAGACTTCGACTTGCGTACTTTTAAATCGAATATCACCTCATTGATGGCATTTTACGCGTACCTGATTCTGGGTATTGATTACGACAGTTTTTCGCTGAAAGGCGGGTCGCAGTTTTTCGAAAACGCACAGATTATCATCACCAACGCTCAACGCGAAAATTATCAGGGCTGGAATCCGTACGAAAATGCCAACCGGAAAAATCGGTACTGGATAATCGAAAACATTCTCAGCAATGCGTCGGGCTACGAACGAAACGCTTACTACAGATATCACCGTTTAGGCTTAGACCAGTTGGCTGACGACGGTATTGAAGGACGTAAACAAATTTTGCAGGCTCTGACTGATATCAAACGCTCTTTTGAGGAACAATCCGAAACTTCAATGCCTTATATCCGGCTGTTTTTCGACGCCAAAGCCGACGAATTGATTAATATCTTCGCCGAAGCGCCAAAAAACGACAAAGAAACAGCTCATAAACTCCTGATTTCGGTAGATTCGTTTAACCCAAACAAATATCTCAAACTCAGCAGATAATGACAAAAATTCCATCGCCATTGCTTTCTTTTGTGCCGGTTATGGTTTTAGTGGGCTTGTTGGCGATTGTCATACGGCTTTTTGGCGGCGACACTTTGGGCGGCGCAAGCCAGATTGTGTTGTTGACGGCTACAGCGGTATGTTGCCTGATTGCTGTCTTTCACTGCGGAACACGCTGGAAAACAATCGAAACAGCGATAGTGAACAATATTGCCGGCGTGTCGCCGGCTTTGTTGATTTTGCTGTTGATAGGCGCCCTGTCGGGAAGTTGGATGGTTAGCGGCGTCATTCCCACGCTGATTTTTTACGGGACAAAAATCATTCATCCCGATTTTTTCCTTGTCTCCACTTGTATAATCTGCTCATTAGTGTCGGTGATGACCGGCAGTTCGTGGACAACAATAGCGACAATCGGAATAGCGCTTTTCGGGATAGGCAAAGTGCAGGGATTCAGCGATGGATGGATTGCCGGAGCTATCATTTCGGGCGCATATTTCGGAGACAAAATATCGCCGCTGTCCGACACCACAATACTTGCTTCGTCCGTCACAGGGACGCCTTTGTTCCGCCATATCAAGTATATGATGATTACTACCGTCCCTTCGATGACTGTAGCTTTGGTGATTTTTTTCGTCGCCGGATTCACTCACAAAACGGTTTCGTCGCTCGAAATCACCGAATTTATCGACACTTTGGGCGGCGCTTATAATATTTCTTTATGGCTGCTTGTGGTTCCGCTGATTATGGCAATACTGATTGTCAAGAGAATATCGCCTCTGATTACTTTGTTTATATCGGCAGTGGCAGCTGGCGTCGCAGCGCTGATTTTTCAACCGGAACTGTTGCATCAAATCGCCGGCTCGGGTACGCAAAATGCTGCTTCACTTTTCAAAGGCTTGATAATGACTTTCTACGACACTACTCAAATCGAAACAGGCAACCTTACGCTCAACGAACTGACCGAAACTCACGGAATGGCAGGAATGATGAACACTATTTGGCTGATTATTTGCGCCATGTGTTTCGGCGGCGCTATGACGGCAAGCGGAATGCTGGCAAGTATAACGTCAATATTCATCAGGTTTATGAAACGGACGGTAGGAGCGGTTTCGGCTACTGTCGCTTCCGGTCTTTTCCTGAACATTTGCACCGCCGACCAGTATCTCTCTATCATCCTCACCGGCGACATGTTTAAAAACGTTTACAAACAAAAGGGATACGAAAATCGGCTGCTCAGTCGCACAATAGAAGACAGCGTAACGGTCACTTCGCCGCTAATCCCCTGGAATACATGCGGTATGACGCAAGCAACAGTACTCGGAGTGTCAACGTTCACATATTTACCCTACTGCTTCTTCAATCTGATAAGCCCGCTGATGAGTATCATCATTGCTGTCACAGGATATAAAATAGCGAAACAATCGACAATTACCGTGCGTAGCTAAATTGTCAATTAACAGAGAAAATATTTTGCACATTTGTCAAACTTTTATTACATTTGCATTGTTATTTACAAGTTAATTTCATGTTGAGAATGGATAGGATAAGATTAGTTGTCAAAGGAATATCAGGCAGTAAGGACAAGCCGGAAATATATGTTTTGATACTCGGTGAGCAGGGAGAAAACCATGTTTTTCCTGTAGTTTTGGGATTTTACGAAGCGCAATCTATTGCTTTTTGTTTGGAAAATTCGATTTCCAACCGCCCTTTTATTCACGATGCGTTTTTTGAACTCGCACGTTTATGCAATGTCGAAGTTTTGGAAGTGTTTATAAAAGACTTTCAGGATTCAAGTTTCTGTGTGGAAATACTCTGTTTCAACGGAAAAAAATACACTATGTTCGACATGCGACTGTCTGATGCGGTGGCTTTATCGCTACGTTTCAAATGCCCGATTTTCGCAACAAAAGAAGTCCTTGCAATGGTGGGCGTTAATGTTTCGACAGACTGCAATAATCCTCTGGGACAATTCAGTATGGAAGAACTCTTGAACAAACTTGACGAGGCGGTGAAAATCGAAAACTACGAAATAGCAATAACTATCAGAAACGAAATAAGAAGCCGTAAATGATACGGTAAAATTTTTAATATAAAACAATTTGATTATGACAGGAATAACATTTAGAGGTGAGCCTGTAACAATAACAGGACACGAAACAAAAACAGGACAAATCGCTCCTGATTTCACTTTGACCGGAGCAACTTTAGATCCGGTGAAATTATCTGATTTTAAGGATAAAGTAAAAATCATTTCAGTGTTTCCTTCCATCGACACCGGCGTTTGCGCTTTGCAGACCAAACGTTTCAACAAGGAAGCCGCAAAACTCGGCGACGACATCGTGATTCTTTGCGTATCAAAGGATTTGCCTTTTGCACAGAGTCGTTTTTGCGGAGCCGAAGGTATCGACAGGGTGATTACGCTTTCGGATTACAAAAACAACGAATTTGGCGAAAAATACGGCTTTCTGCTCGAAGAACTCGGATTGCTGACTCGCGGCGTGATTGTTATCGACAGGGACAATGTGGTTCAGTATGTGGAATATGTCAAGGAAGTCGCCGAAGAACCGGACTACCGTAAAGCAATCGACGAAGCGAAAAACGCTCTGCACGATTCGACCGCCGGTTTGGCTTCGAAACTCGAAAACGCAGGATTGACAAGCGAACAGACAGAACAGACGATTAGTATTGTACGAAATCATCTGGAGAAACGTCTGCCTCTGTTCATCAGGGAACATCTGCCGGAAATTTTCGAAGGTAAAAAACTCGAACTCAGTGATATTTTGAGAAATCAGGCGGAAGTTTTTACCGACGAAGTGAAGGATGCGTTGAGTAAATTAGCTGACAAAACAGAAGAAGTTTCGGGTAAATTTTCGGAAAAGGTAGAACAGGCATTCGTCAAGATTACAGAGTTCTTTGATAATAAAAGATGAACGTCTCCTTTTCTTGTCCGCGAATTTTAATAAAATCTGATAATTCCCTTTTTATCTCACATTTTTAAACTGGCAAAGTATAATTCACAGATAAAATCACAGATAATTTATCGTTATATTGATTTGATTTTCAATAGAAAGATAAATTATGCAAAAAAAACTTGTTGAGTTACCATTTTTTTATATACCTTTGACCCTCGAATTAGTTTATAAAATTATAGTAAAGACGGATGTCTGGTGTGTTATGAATGTTTTGGTTTTAAATTGCGGTAGTTCTTCGATAAAGTATCAATTATTAAGTATATCAGGCGATAGCAAAGATGTGCTGGCTAAGGGTATTGTCGAAAGAGTCGGATTGCCCGAAGGTTTTTTGACTCATAAACCTGCCGGAAAAGACAGTTTCAAGTTGAATCGCGCTTTTCCCGACCATGTGGACGGTATCAACGCAATATTGGAAACTCTCACCGACGCACAGCATGGAGTTATAACCGACATACAGCAGATAAACGCTGTGGGTCATCGAGTTGCGCATGGAGGCGAATATTTCTCCGGAAGCGTTATCGTTGATGAACAGACAAAAATCAATATCGCAAAATGTTCCGAGCTGGCGCCATTACACAATCCCGCAAACCTGAAAGGAATTGTTTCGATGGAGAAACTTTTGCCCGGTACGCCTCAGGTTGCCGTGTTCGACACATCTTTTCATCAGACAATACCCGAAAAGGCTTATTTATACGGAGTTCCATACGAATATTATCAGGAATACAAAATACGCCGATATGGTTTTCACGGGACGAGTCACAAGTTTGTTGCCGAAAAAGCCTGTAAATTAGCAGGTTTAGATATCAACAATTCGAAGATTGTGACCTGTCACATGGGCAACGGAGTGTCGGTGACAGCGATAAAGAATGGTAAATCGGTCGATACATCAATGGGGTTCACTCCGTTGGAAGGCTCGGTCATGGGCACTCGCAGCGGAGATATTGACGCCGGAATCGTCACATATTTGCAGGAAAAACGAAATCTGTCTGCTGCCGAAGTCAACAATTTTCTCAATAAAGATTGCGGACTGTCCGGAATATCAGGAGTTTCGTCAGATATGCGCGACCTCTGGATAAAATACGAAAAAGAAGGCAACCAAAGAGCAAAATTAGCCATCGACATATTTATCTATCGGATAGCGAAATATGTTGGCGCTTACGCTGTTGCGATGAAAGGGCTGGACATGGTCGTCTATACGGGCGGAATAGGCGAAAACGACTGGAGCGTACGGCTCGGAATATCGGAATATCTTGATTTTCTGGGCGCTGAAATAGACAGGGCAGTAAACGATCATCTTCGTAACGACAAAGTAATCAGTACGCCCGGGTCGAAAATAAAATTAGTGCTTGCGGAAACCGACGAAGAGTTGGTAATCGCATTGGATACAGTTAATATAGTAAAAGGTAAGTTGAAATGATAAAATCTTTTGACGCAATTTTTGAACAAATAAAAGCAAAACCAAAGAAACGGTTGATAGCGGCATACGCCAATGATTCACACACAATTGGCGCAGTCAGTCTGGCTATCGACGCCGGTATTGTCGATGCAACTTTGGTCGGCGATGCGAAGACCATTAAACATGTATGTGAAACTATTGAAATAGATTATAATAAGTTCAATGTAGTGCAGGAAGCAGACGAAAACAGGGCAACCTTGACTGCTGTCGAATTTGTCAGCAAAGGCGAGGGTGATATCCTGATGAAAGGATTGTGCAGCACCGACAAGTATATGAGGGCTATTCTCAACAAAGATGTCGGGTTATTGCCTCCAAAGGGCATACTCAGCCACATCACGCTGATGAGTTCTTCGGCATATCATAAGTTATTGCTGTTTAGTGATATTGCAGTTATTCCAGCTCCCGACTTGAAACAGAAAATAGCGATGTGCGGCTATCTGATCAAAGCGGCAAAGTCGTTGGGAATCGAAAAGCCGAAAGTAGCGGTCATTGCAGCGACCGAGCAAATGTCGCCCGGGATGCAAGCATGTGTAGATGCGGCGATTATCTCGAAAATGGCAGAACGGGGACAAATACCGGGCGCGTATATCGATGGTCCTCTGGCTGTGGATGTTGCTATAGACAAAGAAGCTAAAGAGATAAAAAAAGTTTCGGGACCTGTGGCAGCAGACGCCGACTGCCTTTTATTTCCGAACATTGAAGCAGGAAATGTGTTTTATAAAACAATAGGGAAATTTACAAACTCCCAGCTTGCGGCAATGGTTGTAGGGGCAAAAGCTCCCTGCGTTCTCTCTTCGAGAGGCGATACTACAGAGACGAAACTCAATTCGATAGCCCTTGCGGCATTGAATTGTTGACGAAATAGGCCAAAGATTTATCGGGGTGTGGCGCAGTTGGCTAGCGCGCTACGTTCGGGACGTAGAGGTCGTGTGTTCGAGTCACATCACCCCGACCATATCAAGAGTATTGTTGTATTGTATTAAATTTAGTAAGTATCATGGCATTGCAATTTAAAATTCAGATTGAGGACATTACAAAGCCTCCAGTATGGAGGAAAGTCTTAGTGCCTGAAACATTTACGTTTCACAGGTTTCATCAGGTGATTCAGGCTGCATTTGGCTGGGAAAACAGTCATTTATATCAATTTTCGGAGAAAGAGAACGGTTCGGACGAAATAATTGGCGTCCCTACGGAAGACGAAGACGATTGGGAAGCTCCGGTTGTTGATTCGAGAAACAAGAAGCTTAAAGAGATTTTTGCGAAAGAAGGTAAACGATTTATCTATATTTATGACCCCGGCGATGACTGGGTTCATAAAATTATTCTGGAAAAAATCGTTCACGACAACAAGAAAAAAGCTGCTTGTATCGACGGTAAAGGCGCTTGTCCACCTGAAAATTGCGGCGGCGTCTGGGGATACGAAGAAATCAAAGAAACCTTTGTAAAAGATCCCAGAGGAAAAAAAGCTAACGAATTTCGTGATTGGCTCGGACTTGGCGAAGATGAAATTTTCGACATCAACAAGTTCAGTCTCGACAATGCAAACGCCGCAGTATCAAAAGTTTAATGAAACTTGCGGATGTAACTATTTATACTGACGGCGCTTCGAAAGGCAATCCGGGTCCAGGCGGTTATGGCACAATTTTAATGTCGGGCATTCACAGTAAGGAGTTATCTGAAGGTTATTTATTGACGACCAACAACAGAATGGAACTGTTGGCGGTTATAGTTGGTTTGGAAGCGTTGAAAATAGCGCCGTGTAACGTAACGATTTTCAGCGATTCGAGATATGTTGTTGATGCCGTCGAAAAACAATGGGTGCACTCATGGTATAAAAATAATTTTAAAAAAAAGAAAAACAGAGACTTATGGATTAGATATCTGAACATAGCACAAAAACATAACATCAAATTTGTCTGGGTAAAAGGACACAACGGAAATATTTATAACGAACGATGCGACCATTTGGCGGTACAGGCAGCTGAATCATCTAACCTCAAAGAAGATACATGGTATGTACAAAATGCTGCAGACGATGACTTATTTTCTTAGGTATTGCAGAGTGGAAGATTTCGTTCATGTCTCTCCTACCCTCCTCATCAATCCGTGTGTGCGGTTTTCCCACATACGGCTTTCGTGTAACTTTCATCGAATGTATCTTTGTATGGATTTTCCTTGAGTCTGGCTGCAATTATTACTAAACACATTTGCCCTGTATTGTTGCGGTGAAACGCAAAATTTCCGTTTGAATGCCGTCGAAAAATGCGATTGGTGTTCATATCCGACCAGGTCGGCTATTTCCTGTATCGTTTTGTCCGTATCCGACAGATATTGTCCGGCAAGTTTCATCCGGTAATCAAACAAATAACCGAAGACAGTTGTACCAAACAGCGTTTTGAAACCGTTTTTCAGCATACATTCGTTGGTTCCGATCATCAGCGACAACTCATGCAGCGATGGCGGATTTTGATAACACTGTTCGACAATCTCCTTTGCACGAATCAGTTTATCGTTGTTACGCGGAGAATAACTGTTACAGCGTTTGCAGTCATTTTCTTTCCGGCACAGAAACAACGACAGGATTTCGCGGATTTTGGCGTCCAAATACAGGGAGGCGCTGTTGCCTGTCCATTTGTAATTCAGCATATTGATCAAGGCTTCGCCGATTGCCGGACAAAACGGAATATTTTCAGGAAACGCCTTGAATAGCGGATTGGAGGTATTGCTACCGCTAAGGATTTCGTCGAATAATGACGGGGCGGCGGCGGCAATCTTTGTCAAATAGTCGCGCGACAGCATAATTTCCACCATCCTGAACGGTTCTTTTTTGCGGAAATTAATATAACCTCCAACGCCATTGTACGATTGGAGGTTGGCGTATCCGTTCCGCCATACAAATTCGTCGCGTTCCGGTTCGCACAGGCAAATAACATTTCCCTGCAACGCGGCGCAAAACCATATCGAATCATTTTCTTCCGCCTGCGAATACACTTTGAAGTCTTCGAAACTTCGGAAATGAATATCTACGATAGAAAAATCGACTGTTTTTATCTCTGCAAACGACGCCTTTGCATAATGATTGTTCATCACAAAACGGCTTTCTTTCAATTCCTTCGTTTTTGAAAAAGAAGGTATTGGAATTTCCATCATCATTTCATTCAAATTTTTAGAGGTAAAACAGACTGTCATAGAAAAAATCAATTTACGTTTTGCGTCCCACATATTGAATCAAT
>JAISXV010000148.1 GCA_031270335.1 Prevotellaceae bacterium
TTTTTTGCCAAAGTTTGACGCAATTTGAAAAGTTAGATACTAATCGGGATTGTCGTACATCATTACAACAATACTGATTGTTCACGAAACAGTTTAGCATTCCATTAGGAATGCGTCGCTCGGTAGAAAACGGTTGTTGGGTTCTCCTCTTGCATTCCGTCAGGAATGCATCCTCCGTTAAACAATCATAATTCGACAATTTGAAATGCGCTCATTAGCTTACGCCCGCCGGAAGATGGAGACAATCAAGAATTGAGAATCTTTATAAGGATGCATTCCTGACGGAATGCAGGATTGAGAAGAGAATCGTTTTTCTACCGAGCGATACATTCCTAACGGAATGCTGATTAATCTGTCGTGGCGTCTGAAGGAAATCCTGTTAATCTTTAAATCCTATTAATCCTACAATCCTATAAATCCTAATCGTTATTGTACTTCAAACAGTGCAGAGAACGATCCGTCATAGCGGGCTTGATCCGCAAACCTTTGTGCAGAGGATTCTGCAACAAGTTCAGAATGACGGATTGTGGATTTTTTTGCCAAAGTTTGACGCAATTTGAAGCACTGTCGATGAGGACATCATCAATTCGGTGTTGCTGTTTCTTCTTCTTTTTCTGTTCATCCTGTTCGTTGCAACGGTCATCCTGACGGCAATGGGATACGATTTGTTGTCGTCGTTTTCGGCGGCTCTGGCTTCGCTAACCAACGCCGGCGCAGAGTTCGTTCGGAACTATCCCCCAACCCCCAATCAACCCCCAACCACAATCGTAAACTCAATTATTTCGTTATTTGCCTGCGTATATTTGAATTGAAACGCTTTATATCCGGATTTTCCTGTGCTGTCGTATTCATTTCCTGCCTCGTCGTATGCTTTTTGGGCGTTGAATATCATTGAGCTGCCGAATTTTGCCGAACTTTTCCTGACATTATTGATAATAATATCGTTGGGGTCGTGGGGATAAGTCCATGTCCCGTTATTTTCGAGACCGAGTATCTGGTTTAACTGTACATGTTTACTCAATTCCAAATCCTTACATACGAATATTTGCTTATTGTTTTTTACCGGCAATTTATCTTGCGAGGTGAAAACATACACCTTTGCCGACGAATTGCCGCATTTCGATGCAACAGTATATTTATAGGTATATACGCGTTTGTGCGCAAATTTCTGAGCGTCCAATTCGCCGGTAACGTCGTTGGTGAATTTTGGAATGTTGTCGGGATTGAGCCATTTTACGGAAGCGATATTCAGCGTGTCGATAAAACTTGTCAGATATACCTTGTGCGACGAAGTCGAAGGAGCGATCATGATTCGCAAGTCTGGAACAATCACCATTTTGACAACATCAAGCGATATTGCTTTGGATACAACCCGGCAGGTTGTCGCAGGATTACTCACAATGAAACGATAATAGCCATGATTCCCATTCGTGATATTGTTGATAATATAAGTCGAAGATACATACGTTTCTGCGACCGTACTGTCTGAGCCGATAACAGACCAGTTGTTACCGTCGTTGCTGTGTTCCCAGTGGAAAACGAGTTTTTTCTCCGAAGCGGTGAACGTTCCGTCGTCGGAGTACGAGACTTTGAAAACATACAGCGAATCGACGCATACCGTATCGAGCAATTTATTTTCGAACGTTACCGGCGGAACGCACATACGTATTTCGATATCATCTATCGCAAAATCATCATCTTTCGAATCTTTGCAGTTATTTTCGATTCTCAGAATCACCGATGATTCATTTTCAGGCACGGTACATTCGAATCCGTAACTTTTCCATTCAGTATCCATGTTCGGAATATCGCCTGTATAATATTTGGTAAGAATGTTTTTGTTCAGATCTTCTACCGAAAAAATAAGATTAGCATTGCCGGCGTCGGCTGTATTTTTTGTCAAACATACAATCCATGCCGAAAAGTGTAATTTCATTCCTGTACATAATCCGTCGATTTGATGTTCGTATATTTGTCCCGGAGCATTGTCTGCATCGAAAACCAACAGATGATCAGGCTTGTTTCCTCCGAAATTTTCGCTGAACAGCAACTGACCATCGACGAAACAACCTGACGGATTTGCCGGCGCACAATTGTCGGACTTTCGTGCCGATAACGGATAGCGCGTCGATTTGAATCCTTTATATCTTGCTTCGACATACCAGGTCTGCATATCCGAACCGTCTTTGACAACGCTCAATACATCCGCCGGATTCTGCAGCGCCTGATCGTTTCCTTCAAGTGAATTGTACCAGTAATATTCAACATTTTCGATATGATTCATTCCAATTTCCAGACTTGCCGCAGGACATGCCACATTATGCCTCGACAGAGGTTTCGATACGATGAAATATACTTTTCCAAAATGAGAATCGCCGGAAGCGTTACATTTAACCGAATATCTGACACTGTCGATACCAAACCGGTTTTGTTTCGGCTTATATGTAAATATATTATCGACGTCATGCGTCATAATGCCGTTCATCGCCTGATCTTCGACTGTCAGCGACGCAACGTTTTTAGCGCAGTTAAACGCTCCGTCTGCAAAGACGTCGAAACTGACGCTGTCGTTATACAGAAGTGCAATCGTGTCGTTTTTACCTGATTTCACAACTACAATATCGCTGATCGACACACATTTTGCCGTCGAAATAAAAATAAACTGCACATTGCCTGCGGCAATTCCCGTCGCCCGACCGTCGGACGTAACGGTAGCAATTGCAGGATTATTGCTTGTCCATGTTCCAACTGTCGATGATGTAAGAGAGACAGTTTTTCCTGTTTGTATTTCGGACGGAACGGTGATAACAGGCGTCTCGACAGTGAAATTTGTTGTTATCTTTTGTATAACCCCATTCAAATCCATTACTTCCATTCTGACAGTATAATTGCCTGCAGCCAAAACCGTATTCCATGATAACTTGCCTTGTTGTGCTAATGCTCCATTGATAAACCATTTTAAATCTAAAGGATTTTTTGCATATTCGACCTTTGCATTAAAGGAGATGTTGGAACAAAGAGTTTTTCCTGCGATTTGCTGATAATTGATTCCATTGACCGTAAACGCCATATTCAAATTATACATCGACGCTCCTGCAAGGTAATAATACGATTCGGAATGACCCAAACCGGCTACCAGAACCGTCAATCCTGCCGGATTGCTGAAAGTGTACATATCTTCTTTGGATAAAGGATATTGAGTAAAAGCATATTTCGATCGAGTTACCCATCCCGAGGTCAATATACTGCCGTTTACCTTCGTTGCGTTTTTTGTAGCATTGGGAGTTACAATTAAAGCATAATGTTCGGTTATTGTGTTTGATTCGTGAATAAACGGAACTACTGTTGTTATTGGTATGCTCTGTTCAACCGGCGGAATCCATACGTTGGCAGGACCTCCGAATACTGTATTATTATGTGGTGAGTACGACAGCAGGAATGAACATACGCCCACAGGTTTGTTGGAAGTAATAAAACAACCCTTGTTATCGCTATCTATCTCCAACTCTACAAACCCTCCTTTTTGCAAGGAGGTCGAGCCTTTCATCACTTTTCCGCCTGTTTGGGTAATTTTTGTTTCATTCTGAGACGCCACAATCCGTATTCGCAAACCATCCTGTCCTCCATTGGTAACATACGGCAAACTCGGTACAAAGAAAACTTTCCCCCACGAATTGACCGGCGCCATTTGCTGAAAAAGGTTATCTATATTTGTACGGTCTTTATCAGGAATCATAGTCCCCTGATGAGTGACAAAATGGGCTATCGGTTTGTTTGATACAATATGGTATCCTGTCATATCGGAGGGCGACGGCATATACCAAACCCCGCCCTTATTTATTGAGCCATTGCCTTTCAGAATATTATTATTAGATATTTGATAAACAGCTAAATTAGTGCCGTTTTCAGTAGCAACAAGAGTCATACCGTCTCTTTCTCCATCCCCTTTACCCGTATTGTAGGAAATATGATAATAATCGGTTCCAAATGAGTTCGTCGGCAGCACGTTAGTTACATCGGCGGCATGATTCCATCTGATCAATGCGTACACCGATATGGGTTGGTCGGATGTTATATGTAATGAATTTTTGGTCATTATTGTTGTTACCGTTGAAGTCGTTGGTAGTGCCGTATAAACAGCTTTTTTTTCATCAATGTTAAAATTTATAAGGTGAACATCATTTTTGCGCAGGCGTAGAGTACGTGACGTATTGTTTGCAGTAAAATCAAATCTCACTTTTGTATCAGCAGTAGTTACAATTCTTATTTGTATATCAACATTTTGCAGGTCTTTGACTGAAGAAACGCCTCTGAATTGCCCGAAAGCCACCCAAAAATCTTTTCCTGCCGTTGTCTGAGCAAACAGATTGTCAGAGGCAAACACACAAATTATCAATAAGAAATATAATTTGGTTAAATTCTTAATTATATTTTTTCTCTCCATTCTTCTCTTTTATTTTCTCAAAATAAGAACAATATTCAATGAATAAATTACTGCTATTTTATGTTATTTAACATAAAATAATGAGGTTGTTCGGGATAAAAACAGAATAAAACACTTGTCTTTCAAATGTTTTAGTTTTTTGTGTCAAATGTGTTATATGTCACGAAAGTTAAAATTGTATTTACAGTTGAACATTCCGAAATAGTTGTACGAAATGGGTATATGATGGAGCGCAAAGGTCGCAAAGCAATGATCGTTCTCATCTTTGCGTTCCTTGCGTAAACCTTTGCACAGTATAATAATAAAGTGTAATTTTGCGAAAATTTTATTAGAATAAAAATAATATGAATATTAAGAGCATACAATATGAAAAAGGAAGCATACATATATTTTATGACAAATACTTACAACAGTGTACTTTACATTGGCATAACAAATAATCTTGTTCGCCGAGTTGCCGAACATAAAGCAAAAATCAATAAGGGATTTACTTACAAATATAATTGTAATAAATTAGTGTATTATGAGGAATTTACTTTGATTATTGATGCCATTGCCAGAGAAAAACAGTTAAAAAGTTGGAAACGAGAATGGAAAAACAAATTGGTAAATGATTTTAACTCTGAATGGAAAGACTTGAGCAAAGATATAGGTGTGGATAATGAATACATAGATGCAATAAAAGCGCATTATCAGGAGATTGCGGGTCAAGCCCGCAATGACGGGTCTGGTCTGTTGTAGCCGTCATTCTGCAAAGCCCTTTCGTATAACACGGAAGGGCTTTTTTACATGTTTTATTTACGGCGCCATTGTAGAG
>JAISXV010000207.1 GCA_031270335.1 Prevotellaceae bacterium
GTGCGATAAAAACCCATTCCGATAAAAGAACGGTAAACTTTGTTTTTCGAAGCGATTGCTTTAATTTTCTCCAAATAAGCATTTTCGCTCAAAGGCGCATCTAAATTCAATGATTTATCGAGCCGGATGTCGGAAGGGATAATTTTACCGATTAATTCTTCCACAGACTGCACGCCCACAGCGCTCAACATCTCGCTTATTTCCTCTTTCCGAGGTCCATTATGACGGTCTATAAATTGGTACATATTCAATTAAAAATTTATAATTCGTTACGTTTCTTTTTTTTGCTAATAAAATTATCGCTAATCCATCTTGGTACAACAAAAGCGCCGATTATCAGGTACGGATAATACGTTACTAACCTCCATAACAGCGCCAAAGCCACAGCGAAACCTGCGAGCGGAATAAATTCGCCCAGATATCGGCTAAACATTATTTCGGCGACGCCGCTACCTCCGGGCGTGGGACTTAACAGCATAGCAACCCACATAACCAACTGACGTGCAAAGATTAGGAAATGATCGTGTACTGCAAAGAAAGCCATAAACAGACAGTTGACAATCCAGTAGCGTGAGGTCCACGAAACGAAAGTTGTCACAAACGCTTTTATCCAGAATGATTTTTTCTTGAATTTGAGTTCTGTCGAGCTAAGTTCAATTTCGCGTAAAGCCTTGACAGCGCCTCTTTTCCAACGTTTCAGAAAAGGCAGTTTGAACAGCATGAATATCATTTTGCCCAGACCTTTCGGATTGACGAACATTCCGTATATAAGCGCCATAACCCACACGAATTTAATGATATAGCCAATCATTGCGAGCCACAGCATTCCATGTGTCCATCCGGGTGAATCTTCGATGTCGAACAGGTCGGTCAACCCTATGGAAAACGCTAATATCGGGAACATTACCACAAAATACAATTCGTCGAGCAATGAGGTCATCATGACCATTGCCGAACTTTTGCCGATGCTGATTCCTTCTTTGTGTACGTACATCAGAGCAACGCTTGTTCCTCCGATAGATGAGGGTGTTACAGCCGATGTAAATTCCCAGAGCATAATCACGCGGAAAGCTTGTCGCCATGTTAACTGATTTTCGGACAGCCCTCTAATCCGTACTATGTAGCCCAGGTCGCGTCCGACTATGCAAAATACAGCCATTACAAGCCAGAAAACCGAAAACCATGTAAAATCTATTTCGTCGAACGCCGAAGGTTCGAACTCTTCGTTAAACATATACGCAACTGCAAGTAACCCAATGAGTACCGGCAAAAATATCTTCCATGATTTTACTTTTTTTATTTCTCCATTCATAGTAACGAAATTATATTTTCACTTCGGATGTTACTTTAACAGTATTTACTATGATACTCTTTTTTTCTTCGTCAAGCGTGATTTCGAACGAATCGCCGGCTATAGCTCCATCACGTATAATTGCCTCAGCCAGATTGTCTTCAATATGTTTCTGTATTGCGCGTTTCAGCGGTCTTGCTCCGTATTGCGGGTCATATCCTTGTTCTGCGACAAACAGTTTCACTTTCTCCGATATATCAACCGTATATCCTGATGCATATAAACGATTTAACATGGCATTAAGTTCAATATCCGTGATTTTTAGTATATCTTCACGGCGTAAAGGATTGAAAATTATCAAATCGTCGATTCTATTAAGAAATTCGGGGGCAAAATTACGTTTCAAAGCCTTGTCGATAATGCCTTTAGCATTGTTTCTGAAGGCTTCTTCGCTGTTCAGAGCGGAGGCAAAACCGATTCCCTGACCAAATTCTTTCACTTCACGACTTCCGATATTGGAGGTCATTATTACGATTGTGTTTTTAAAATCAATCTTTCGTCCCAGGCTGTCAGTCAATTGTCCTTCGTCAAGAAGTTGCAGGAGGATATTGAACACATCGGGGTGCGCTTTTTCGATTTCGTCCAAAAGCAATACGGAATATGGTCTTCGTCTCACTTTTTCAGTCAGTTGCCCGCCTTCTTCGTATCCGACATATCCCGGAGGCGCTCCGATAAGCCTGCTGACGGCAAATTTTTCCATATATTCGCTCATGTCAATACGAATCATATTTTCGTCAGAATCGAACATGTATTGACTTAATGTTTTGGCTAACTGTGTTTTTCCCACTCCGGTCGGACCGAGAAATATAAAAGTGCCGATAGGTTTCATCGGGTCTTTCAATCCCGCTCTGTTGCGTCGAATGGCTTTAACAACTTTTTCGACAGCCTCATCCTGACCTATAATTTTACTTTTCAGAGCATTAGGCATCTCAAGAAGGCGTTCGCTTTCGTTCTTTGCAATACGCTGGACAGGAACATTGGTCATCATTGCGACAACTTCAGCAATATCTTCTTCATTAACCGTTTGGCAGTTGGTATTCAATTCTTTTTCCCAATCTTGCTTGGCTTTTTCCAAGTTGTCCAACAGGGTTTTTTCAGCATTTCGCAATTCCGCTGCTTTTTCATAATCCTGAGTTTCAACTGCTTTTTGTTTTACATCACGGAGTTTTTCAATTTTGAGTTCTATCTCCCTGATTTTGTCCGGAATTTTGATATCCGAAATGTGTACTCTTGAACCTGCTTCGTCCATAGCGTCAATGGCTTTGTCGGGAAACATCCTGTCCGAAACATATCTTTCGGTGAGCGTCACGCAAGCCTGTATCGCTTCGGGCGTATATACAACGTGATGATATTCTTCGTATTTACCTTTGATTTTGTTGAGTATTTCCATAGTTTCGCTTACTGAGGTAGGATTCACGAGTATTTTCTGGAAACGTCGTTCGAGGGCGGCGTCTTTTTCGATATGTTCGCGATATTCGTTGAGCGTAGTTGTCCCTATACATTGCATGCTTCCGCGTCCAAGGAAAGGTTTCAGGATATTTGCGGCGTCGAGCGAACCCGGAGCGCCTCCTGCACCTACAATTGTGTGAAGTTCATCGATAAACAGTATTATTTCGGGATGTTTCTGGAGTTCCGACAGTATGGCTTTCATTCGTTCTTCGAATTGTCCGCGATATTTTGTTCCGGCAACGATAGACGCAATATCCAGAGCGACAAGCCGCTTGTTCATCAGGACTTTCGGTACTTGCTTGTTCACGATTTTGAGGGCAAGTCCTTCGATAATAGCGGTTTTACCAACTCCCGGGTCGCCAATCAGGACGGGATTGTTTTTTTTGCGACGGCTCAAAATCTGCGCAAGACGTTCGATTTCTTTGTCTCTGCCGATGATAGGATCCATCTTGTTATCGGCGGCGATTTTGGTTAAATCCGTGCTGAAATTGTCGATTGCCGAAGTGCCTGTGTTTCTTGTTGTTGCTGCTGTTGTTGCGTGTGCTTTGTGATTGCTGATGATTTCATCGTCGTTGTCATCATCATCGTCATAACCGTTGACGTCAAACGCTTTTTCACCAGTCAGAACTTCCTTAACAGCGTCATAATTGATAGAATCGCGATCCAACTGTTTGGTTACAAACGAAGAACCTTCGCTCAATATTGCGAGTAACATGTGAACGGCTTTGATTTCAATTTCTTTCATCGAACGTACTTCCAACTGCATCTTTCTGAGGACTACATCCGCCGCTCTGGTCAAAAACAAATTTCCTCCCGCAGTCGAATTTGTCGTCTGATCACTTTGACTAAAAGAGCGTAATTGATTTTCTACTAAATATTTATACTCATTCACATCAACATTCATATCCACAAGTAACCGATAAGCATCGTTATCCTTATGCCTGATTATGCCCAGGAAAAAATGATCGGGGGTGACAGTATTATTACCCAGTCTGATAGTATCTTCCCTGCTGTAACGAATGATCTCATTAACTTCTTCTGATAATTTTTTTAATTCCATATACTTCCTAATATGTTCAAAAACAATATACTAACGTGTATATACTATTATAAAACACGTTATAATATTCGTCGCAAAATTACTTATTTTTTTTTAAAAACGATATTTTTTCTGAATTGATATGTCAAAAAAATAGGATTGTTCACTTGTAACAATCCTATCTACAAAAATCAACACAACCTAATTACTCTATTTTACCTCTCAATTCCGAACCGGCTTTAAATTTTACAAATTTTTTTGCCGGAACATTCATGCTGGTTCCTGTGTGTGGATTACGTCCGATCCGGGCTGCTCTTTCGACTACGGAAAAAGTGCCGAAACCAAATAAAATTACTTTATCTCCACTGACAAGGGAGGTTGAAGTAACATCCAAAAACGCGTCATAAAACTTTTTCGCGTCCACTTTTTTTAACGATGCCTTTTTAGCAATTGCATCAATCAGTTCTGCTTTGTTCATGTTAATAAAAAATAATAGTTAAAACACTTTGATATCGCATATAGCGATATAATTTGGGCGTAAAGTTATACAAAAAAACAATATCAATGAACATACTGTTTTATATATGTCCAAATATTTTTATTATATTGAAGTTTGTAGTTATTTTTAGTAAAATACAATAAACAAGATAGATATACAATAAAATATGATATTTTTTCAGAAAATTAATATTGAAAAACATAAAAAAATATGTTGTGAAACATATATGAAAATCTGTATTTTATGAAAATTTAACATTTGAGAATGATAAAATTTGTTCAAACAGATTGATTTTTGAGAGAAAATAGCATAAATAATCGACTTTTTTGCCGGATATAAAAATAGATGTTACCTTTGCAAAGTTTTTAAAATAGATAACAGATATGAGCGATATTAAAAAATGGGCGATTAAAACAATTGACACAGAGGCAAAAGTGATTGATAAACTGATTTCTTTTGTAGATGATAATTTTGAACGAACAGTCGAGGCTGTTTTCAAAAGCAAAGGGCGTCTGATTGCTACGGGGGTGGGCAAAAGCGCTATTATTGCACAGAAAATAGTCGCTACTTTAAACTCGACGGGAACTCACGCTATTTTCATGCACGCTGCGGACGCTATTCATGGCGATTTGGGTATCATAACTCCTGATGACATAGTGCTTTGTCTCTCGAAAAGCGGGAATACTCCCGAAATTAAAGTGCTTGTGCCTTTAATCAGAAGTATGGGCAACAAAATTATATCGTTAGTCTCAACTCCGGGATCTTATCTCGAAGAACAGGCTGATTACAAGTTGAAAGCATACGTGGACGCAGAAGCTTGTCCAAACAATCTTGCTCCTACTTCAAGCACAACGGCGCATTTGGTTATCGGAGATGCTTTGGCTATATGTTTGCTGAGACTCAGAGGATTCTCGTCGGAAGACTTTGCACGTGTTCATCCGGGCGGTTCGTTAGGTAAAAAATTATACCTCAGAGTTGCCGACGTCATCGGTAAAGAAAAACCTGCTGTCGGCAAAGATACCGGTTTAGAGGACGTCATTATCGAAATATCGTCTAAAATGCTGGGCGCTACGGCTGTACTGGATAACGGCAAACTCGAAGGAATCATAACCGACGGCGATTTAAGACGTATGCTGGAGAAAAGCAAGGATTATATTCACTTGAAAGCCAAGGATATTATGAGCAGAAATCCGGTTACTATTGATTACGACGAATTGGCTATCAAAGCGTTTAATCTTATGGAAAGCCATTCGATTACTCAATTGATTGTCCTGCAAAATAACGAATACAAGGGAATGGTGCATATCCACAGCATTCTCCGTGAAGGAATAATTTGATACGCAGTTGTTTTTACGGCTCGTTTATTATCTCCATAAATTCGTTTTCGCTGATAATTTTTATGCCGAGTTTTTCGGCTTTCTGCAATTTTGCGGGTCCCATTTTGTCGCCGGCAATCAGATAGTCTGTGTTTGAAGTTACCCCTGAAGCATTTTTTCCGCCGTGTCGTTCGATAAGTTGTTTCAGTTCGTCGCGTGGACGGCTGAAATTTCCCGAAACGACAATACTTTTGCCTTGCAACTTGTCGGACAGGATTTCGTTGTCGCCGATTTCAACTTCAAATTTTAATCCTGCTGCTTTAAGTCGTTCTACGATTGCTATATTGTTATCGTCGGCAAAATATTGGATTATGCTTTGCGCTATTCTGTCGCCCACTTCGTCCACTTGCAGCAAGTTATCGAGCGAAGCGTTCCGGATAGCGTCCAACGAGCGGAATGCCATAGCAATTTTTTTTGCGGTTGTTTCACCGACGTAACGTATCCCCAAGGCATACAGCGCTCTCGTAAACGGCGTTTCCTTCGATTTGTTTATTCCTTCGATGATATTGTCGGCTGAACGGCTACCCATACGTTCGAGACGGACAATTTTGTCTTTTGTCAAATCGTAAATATCAGCAATATTCTGAATCAGACCTTCTTCGAACATCAAATCTGCTGTTTCTTCGCCTATTCCTTCGATATTCATCGCACGACGGCTGACAAAATGTTCGATTTTTCCCAAAATTTGGGGTGAACAGCCGGATTCATTCGGGCAATAATGTTTTGCTTCACCCATCGGTTTGACCAGCGTTGTTCCACATACGGGACAAACAGTTACATATACCAGAGGCACACTGTCTTCGGGACGTTTGCTTTTATCAACGCCGACTATTTTGGGGATTATTTCCCCACCTTTTTCGACAATAACGGTATCGCCAATACGAATATCGTGAAGTTCAATCTGTTCGGCATTGTGCAAAGAGGCTCTTTTGACGGTCGTTCCTGCTAACTGCACCGGCTGAAGATTGGCGACAGGAGTGATAGCGCCTGTCCGTCCTACCTGATAATCAATTGAAATGAGAGGCGTATATGCCTGTTCCGCTTTAAACTTGTAGGCGACAGCCCAACGCGGCGATTTCGCTCTCAATCCCATTTCGTTCTGTAAAGTAAGGCTATTGACCTTGATTACAGCGCCATCGGTGTCGTAAGGGAGATTTTTTCTTTCTATGTCCCAATAATCCAGAAACTTCAAAATATCGTCAATTGAACTGCATTTCTGCATGTTCGGAGAGATTTTGAAACCCCACGACGCCGCTTTTTGCAGATTGTCGAAATGGGCGTCAAAAGGCAGATTATCACTCAACAGGAAATAAAGACAGCAATCCAGACCACGTTTCGCTACTTCGGCTGAATCCTGCATTTTGAGCGTTCCGGCGGCGGCGTTTCTCGGATTGGCAAACGGCGTCTGATTTTTTTCTTCACGTTCTTTGTTCAGCCGGTTGAACGACGAAAGCGGCATCACAACTTCTCCTCTTATCTCAAATTCTGCGGGATAGTCCGTTCCCTGCAATTTAAGCGGCACGCTCCTGATTGTGCGGACATTAGCTGTTACATCATCGCCCTGTTCGCCATCGCCTCGCGTCACGGCTTGAGCAAGCGTCCCGTTTTTATACGTTAAACCTATTGCCGTCCCGTCGAACTTTAACTCGCAGACATAGTCGATGTTGTCTGTTCCGGTTTCTTTCCGGATTCGTGCGTCAAATTCTTCGATTTCTTCTTTCGAATAAGTGTTGCTCAACGACAGCATGGGATATTTGTGCCTAACCTGCACAAATTCCTTAGTTATGTCGCTGCCTACGCGAATTGTCGGCGATTCCGGCGATTGCAGTTCGGGATTTTGTTTTTCGAGTTCTGCAAGTTCCGCCATCAGACGGTCGTAAACAAAATCGTCAACCGTCGGATTGTTTAACACATAATACTCGTGATTGAGTCTGTCTAATTCCTTGCGTAAAAAGTTCACGCGCTGAATGATATCTTCTGTAACCATATTTTTTATATAAATTCTCCAATACATCAAATTGAGTGCGAAAGTACAAATAATTTTTATATCTGCACATTATTTTTTACATTTTGAAAAAAAAACGTATTTTTGCAGCATAAATTAAGGTAATATCATTTATTAAATGAAAGAAAATCTCAATATTTTTGGAGTTCGGCATTTATCTCCCGGCGCGTCGTATCATCTTATTGATTATCTGGAATCGAAGAGACCGAAATGTATTTTGATAGAAGGTCCTTCCGATGCTAATGAATTTATGGAACCCATTGCGAATAAGAACGTTGTCCCGCCAATTGCGATACTGGCATACACGACCGAATTTCCGGTTGAAACGATACTGTATCCTTTTGCCAGTTATTCGCCTGAATACCAGGCAATATGTTGGGGAAAACGAAACAAGTGTGAAATGCGGTTTATCGACTTGCCGTCAAATATTTTGTTGAAACTTGGAGAGTTTAAAAATAAGGCGGTTACAGACGAAGCGAAAGATTTTTATGAATATCACAACGGATTGTACGAAAAGATTGCAAATCATTATCATGAAGATGATTATGAGAGTTATTGGGAACGATATTTCGAGCATAATCTTAATAAGGATACTTTCAGGGAAGGATTGAAATTTCAGTCGAAGGAAGTCCGGGAAATGGTTATCGACAGGGAATTTGAGACCATTCCTTACGATTATTCGTATAATACCTTGAGGGAAGCTCATATACGCCGGGAAATAGATAGAGCCTTTGCCGACGGTTTTGCGATTGAAGATGTTGTTGTTGTTGTCGGCGCCTATCATGTGACGGGCGTGACCAACGATGAACCGGCGCTGTCCGACAAAGACTTGAAAACCATGCCAAAAACATCGACGAAAATAGCGCTGATGCCGTATTCGTATTTGCGATTAAGCAGTCGGACGGGATACGGCGCAGGTAACAAAGCGCCATATTATTTTGAAAGCATGTGGGATGCCATTCAGGAGAAACGTCTTGAGCAACTACCTGCAATATATCTTTCGAAAATCGCTCAAGAACAGCGCAAAGCCGGGCATAACGCTTCGCCGGCAAACGTAATCGAAGCGGTCAGACTTGCCGAATCGCTTGCGTCGATGCGTTCAGGGTCGCTACCTGTGCTGCGCGATTTGCACGACGCCGCTGTAACCTGTTTTGGAGGAGGCGAACTTGCGGTCGTTGCCGAAGCGTTGAACAGAGTGGATATCGGTACTGTAATCGGCTCGTTACCCGAAGGTTTAGGGCAAACTCCCGTGCAGGAAAACATGTATCAGGAGCTGCGGCGACTGAAACTCTCAGCATATAAATCGCCTGTTGCACAGGTTTTGGAACTGGATTTAAGAGAAAATCACAAAGTTAAATCCGTCGAAGCCGCTTTTATTGACCTCAATCGCTCGACTTTTTTACACCGTATGAAAGTTTTAGAGATTAATTTTGCTCATGAATTGCCTGTTAATCAGGATAGCGCTACATGGAAGGAATTGTGGGAACTGCGCTGGACGCCGGAAGTCGAAATCGAAATTGTGGAAACAAATCTCAAAGGCGAAACGATAGAACTTGCTACCGCATATCTCTTGAAAGAGCGTCTTACTCAATGCGCTACCGTTTCGGAAGCGGCTAAGATTATACGTGACGCCTGCGAATGTAATTTGACAAAACTGTTCGAAAACGCTATAAACACATTGCAGAGTTTACTTGTTGATTCCGAGGATTTTAAGGAAACGGCGCGGGCAGCGCACGAATTGTCGATATTGATTCAATACGGTGATATCCGGCAATTTAATCTCGAACCGCTAAAACCGATTCTTCAGCAGTTGTTTCTCAGAGCTTCGTTGTTGCTGGTTCCGGCGTCGAACTGCGACAACAGGGCGGCAAAGGAAATTGGCGAATGTATTAATGCTATGGAACTTATATCGCAGGAAATGTACGATGACGTGGACGCTAAACTGTGGCAAAACGAACTGGAAAAATTAGCCGGACATGACGATTTAAACACAATTCTGTCGGGCATAGCGTTCTCTATAATGCTGGAACACAACCTTATTTCGGACGACGATTGTGCCAGAGAAGTATCACGACGCTTGTCGCCCGGAGTACCTGCCGACCTTGGCGCCGGTTGGTTCGAGGGTCTTTCGGGTAGAAACAGGTATGCTTTGCTGTCGAGAATTTCGTTGTGGAAAGAACTTGATAATTACGTCAATTCGCTGGACGAAGAGGAGTTCTATCGCTCGCTTGTATTTCTTAGACGCGCTTTCGGACAATTTGAACCTGCCCAGAAAAACAGTATTGCCGAACTCTTGGGCGAACTTTGGGGAACAGACGCCGAAAAAGTTGCCGAAATCCTGCAAACCGAACTCACAGAGGAGGAAACAAAAAAACTCGACGAACTGAATGATTTCGATTTCGACTTTTGATCACAGTAATTATTTTCCGCTTTTGGAAATCTAAAATTTTTGTGTACTTTTGTATTATGAAAGATATTGAAATAATTAGGGATTTTTACCTGAATTATACTGTTAAGGTCGATAATGTGCGGAAATATATTGGTCGTCCGCTGACTTTATCCGAAAAGATTTTGTATGCACATCTGTATGATGTTAATCAATTGAAAATCTATCAAAAAGGTGAAGATTACGTAAATTTTCGTCCCGACAGAGTTGCCATGCAGGATGCTACGGCGCAAATGGCTTTGTTGCAGTTTATGAACGCCGGACGTGAAAAATCCGCTGTGCCTGCGACCGTCCATTGCGACCATCTGATTCAGGCTGATGCCGGCGCTGAATACGATATTGCAAAGGCAATAGGCGCTAATAGAGAGGTTTATGACTTTTTGCGGGTGGTATCGAACAAATACGGAATCGGATTCTGGAAACCCGGCGCAGGCATTATACATCAAGTTGTTCTGGAAAATTATGCTTTCCCGGGTGGGATGATGGTCGGAACGGATTCGCATACTCCCAACGCCGGCGGACTCGGAATGATTGCTATTGGCGTTGGCGGCGCTGATGCAGTGGATGTTATGAATGGAATGGAATGGGAATTGAAAATGCCGGAATTGATTGGCGTTCGTCTGACCGGACGGCTTAACGGTTGGGCGTCTCCCAAAGATATTATCCTGAAACTCGCTGGAATACTTACTGTTAAAGGCGCAACCAATTCTATCGTCGAATATTTCGGCGAAGGGGCAAGCTCGCTTTCGGCTACCGGAAAAGCGACTGTCTGCAATATGGGCGCCGAAATCGGCGCTACAACTTCGATTTTTCCTTTCGACGAAAATATCGCCGAATATCTTCGTCGAACAGGACGTGAAGAAGTCGCCCTTATGGCTGAAAACCTTGCCTCGTATCTGCAGCCCGATCCGGAAGTAACCGTAACGCCTTCAAAATATTACGACAGGATTATCGAAATCGACCTTTCGTCGTTGGAACCGTACATCAATGGTCCTTTTACGCCCGACGCTGCTGTTCCAATCTCCGGATTTGCCGCCAAAGTCATTGAAAATGACTATCCGTACAAAATGGAAGCGGGATTGATCGGTTCGTGCACCAACTCGTCGTATCAGGATTTGAGCAGGGCGGCGTCCGTTGCACGTCAGGCTGTTGACGACAATATTCCCGTCGCAGCCTCGTTGATTATCAATCCCGGCTCGGAGCAAATACGCTATACCGCCGAACGCGACGGACTGATTGTCGCTTTCGAATCGGCGGGAGCGCTGATTATGGCTAACGCTTGCGGTCCCTGTATCGGGCAATGGAAACGCCACATTAACAGCGATGAAGATAATACTCGGCGAAACTCTATCGTCACTTCGTTCAACCGTAATTTTGCCAAACGCGCCGACGGAAACCCAAATACGCACGCTTTCGTCGCATCGCCGGAACTGACTATGGCTATGACGATTGCCGGCGATCTGCGTTTCAATCCGCTTACCGATATGCTGAAAACAGCCGACGGCAGGGAAGTGAAACTGAAAGCGCCTCAGGGCGAAGTGTTTCCACCACAAGGTTTCGATGTGGAAGATAACGGATACATTGCTCCCACCGGAACAGGCGCCGAAAAAGTGTCGATTAATCCTCATTCGGAACGTCTGCAACTTTTGCAACCTTTTCCTCCGGCTGACGACAACAATTTGCAAAAGATGACTTTACTTATAAAAGTCGAAGGAAAATGTACTACCGACCATATTTCCATGGCGGGCGTGTGGCTGCGTTTTCGTGGTCATCTCGAAAATATTTCCGACAATATGCTGATGGGCGCCGTGAACGCTTTCAACGGAAAAACTAATTCGGTATTCAACTGGCTTACCGGCAATTACGAGGCTGTTTCGGCTGTTGCAAAACAGTATAAGGCTCGACAAATATCGTCGATTGTGGTGGCGGAGGAAAATTATGGCGAAGGCTCGTCGCGCGAACATGCCGCTATGGAGCCTCGTTTCCTGAATGTCAAGGTGATATTGGCAAAAAGTTTTGCGCGTATTCACGAAACAAATCTCAAAAAACAGGGTATGCTCGCTATCACTTTCATCAATAAAAACGATTACGACAAAATCAAAGAACCCGATTTGATTTCCATTGATATCGGCAACTTCGTGTCGGGACAACCTCTTATTGTCACTCTATTTCACGCCGACGGCGTCGAGGAATCGTTTCCTGTAAATCATTCATACAACGAACAGCAAATACAGTGGTTCAAAGCCGGAAGTGCGCTCAGAAATAAGCAATAAGCAAACTGTTAATAACTTTTGAATAAGTTTATCGCAAAAAATGTTGCCGGTACGTATATATATTATAACTTGCCGTTCGAAATTATTAATATAAAATATAAATAAATAATTATTATTTAATAATATATGGACAATATAAAGGGAAATAAACAGGCAAAAAAAACGTATTTTTACCAAGAATGCCTGTCGGCGAGCGCCGTTTACTTCGATGGCGACGAGCTTGCCGCAAATGTGTGGATAAATAAGTATGCCCTCAAAGATTCTTTCGGAAACATCTATGAGCAGACGCCTGACGATATGCATCGACGGCTGTCTAGTGAAATTGCACGAATCGAGCAAAAATACGAAAATCCTATGAGTGAGGATGAAGTGTATCTGTTACTGAAAAATTTCAAATATTTAGTGCCGCAGGGAGGACCGATGACCGGAATCGGAAATGAATATCAGACTGCTTCCTTGTCGAACTGTTTCGTTATCGGACACGACAAACCCGCTGATTCTTACGGCGGAATCATGCGTCTGGACGAGGAACAGGTGCAACTGATGAAACGTCGGGGTGGGGTAGGGCACGACCTTTCGGATATTCGTCCGACCGGAAGTCCCGTGTTGAACAGCGCTTTAACATCGACCGGCGTTGTGCCTTTCATGGAACGGTATTCGAACTCGACCCGGGAAGTGGCTCAGGATGGGCGACGCGGAGCTTTGATGCTTTCGATATCAATAAAACATCCTGATGCAGAACGGTTTATCGACGCAAAACTCGATTCGGGAAAAGTCACGGGAGCAAATATATCCGTCAGGATTGACGATGAATTTATGCACAGTGCGTTGAATAAAATTGCTTATATCCAACAATTTCCAATCAACTCCGACAATCCGAAATTCAAAAACGAAATCGACGCAAACACGCTTTGGCGGAAAATTATCCACAACGCATGGAAATCGGCGGAACCGGGAGTATTGTTCTGGGATACAATAATAAGAGAATCAATTCCCGACTGTTACGCCGACTTGGGATACCGGACTGTTTCGACAAATCCATGCGGCGAAATCCCTTTGTGTCCTTACGACAGTTGCCGTCTGATGGCGATAAATCTCTACGAATATGTAACTAATCCGTTTACCGACAAGGCTAAATTTGATTTCGACACGTTCAAAGTCCACGTCCGCAAGGCGATGCGAATAATGGATGATATCATCGACCTGGAACTGGAAAAAATTGACGCTATTCTGGCAAAAATCGGCAACGACCCCGAAAACGCTGAAGTGAAACGCGTCGAAACTCTTCTCTGGGAAAAAATCAAACAAAAAGCTACCGGCGGACGAAGAACAGGGCTCGGCATAACCGCCGAAGGCGATATGATTGCCGCTCTGGGACTGCAATATGGAACCGACGAAGCTACCGATTTCGCTGTCGAAGTGCAAAAAACCTTGGCGCTTGAGGCATATCGTCAATCGGTAAACATGGCGAAAGAGCGCGGAGCATTTCCCATTTTCGACGCCGAACGCGAAAAAGACAACCCCATGATTAAACGTATCGCCGAAGCCGACCCCGCCCTGTACGACGAAATGAAAATGTACGGACGGCGCAATATCTCGATGCTGACAATCGCCCCCACCGGCACAACAAGCATGATGACGCAAACAACATCAGGAATCGAGCCTGTGTTTCTGCCTGTTTACAAGCGGCGTCGAAAAGTGAACCCGAACGACAAAGGCGTAAAAATCAGTTTTAAGGACGAAAACGGAGATTCGTACGAAGAATATTTCCTGTTTCATCATAAATTCATTAAATGGGCAAAAATCAATGGGTTGAATGTCGAAGAAATAAAAGAACTCTCGCACGAACAGCTCGACAAACTTGTAGCTCTTTCGCCTTATAACAAGGCTACATCCGCCGATATCGACTGGGTGAGCAAGGTCAAAATGCAGGGAAAGATGCAGAAATGGGTTGACCATTCGATAAGCGTGACCGTCAATTTGCCGGAAGAGGTTACCGAAGATTTGGTTGCCGAAGTGTATCGAACAGCTTGGGAAAGCGGATGTAAGGGGATAACGGTATATCGCGAAGGTTCGCGTTCCGGGATTCTGGTATCAAACAAGAGCAAAGATGAATCGGCATTTCCCAAAAAACGTCCCGAAGCGCTTGACGCCGAGGTTGTTCGTTTCAAAAACAAGAACGAACAGTGGATTGCTTTTGTCGGTCTCTACAAAGGTCGCCCGTACGAAATCTTTACCGGTCTTAACGACGAAGATGTACGCGTCCTGCCAAAGAGCGTTACAATGGGCAAAATTATCAAGGAAAAAATCGACGGCGTTTCGGTATATCATTTTCAATGGGTTGATAAATACGGATATACCAATACGTTGGGCGGAATATCGCACATGTTCGACAAGGAGTTTTGGAACTATGCCAAACTAATCTCCGGAGTATTGCGTAACGGAATGAATATCATCGACGTTGTGAACCTCGTCAATGGTCTCGAACTCGACCGCGAGACCATCAATACTTGGAAAAACGGTATTGAAAGAGCTTTGAAACGTTTCATTCCAGACGGTACGGAAGACAATTCGGGGACAAAATGTCCGGATTGCGGTTCGACGTCATTGGTTTATGAGGAAGGCTGTTTAGTCTGCAAAAATTGTGGACATTCGAAATGCAATTAAAAAAACATGATTGATCTATATACCGACGAATATTTTATGCGGGAAGCGCTCATCGAGGCTGAAAAAGCTTTCGACGCAGGCGAAATACCTGTTGGAGCGGTGATTGTGTGGAAAAACCGTGTAATAGGACGGGGTCACAATCTCACGGAGACGTTAAACGACCCCACTGCTCACGCTGAAATTCAAGCTATCACGGCAGCAACGAACACAATTGGCGGAAAGTATCTGACGGAATGTGTTTTATACGTTACGTTAGAACCGTGCGTAATGTGTGCCGGAGCTTGTTTTTGGGCGCAGTTAGGCGCCATCGTCTATGGCGCCGACGATGAAAAACGTGGATATTCGCTCGTCGGTCAAAATATTTTGCATCCTAAGACACGTATAATAAAAGGTATATTGAAAGAAAAAAGCGCCGGATTGTTGAAAACGTTTTTCCAAAATGTACGGCAGTGAATATCCAGTCAATCACTCTCTTAGGAAATGTATAACAGTTTCACAATCTGCGAAAGATATTTTTCGTCAATTTCGTCGAAAGCGTTCAAATCTTCGCTGTCAATGTCCAGAACTCCGGTTATGTTGTTGTCACAGAATATCGGAACAACTATTTCCGATTTTGACTTCGAACTGCACGCAATATGTCCGGCGAACTTGTCCACATCGGGGACAATGATGCTTTCGGCTTTTTCCCATGAAAGACCGCATACGCCTCTACCTTTTTTTATTCTGGTACAGGCGACAGGACCCTGAAACGGACCGAGAACAAGTTCATCTTCGACAACGTGATAAAAACCAACCCACAAAAAACCAAAAACCTCTTTAACTGCGGCAGTTACGTTTGCCATATTCGCGATAATATCTGATTCATCCTGTGTCAGCGCGGCGATAGCGGCATAGAGCGACCGATATTTTTCTTCCTTTGTTGTTCCCGTAACCAAAAATGATTCTGTCATTTGCTTTTATTTCAACACTTTGTCAATAATTACTTTTTCCTCGATTCTTTTCTCCAATAATTTTTTGTATCCTTCCCAATAGAAATTTGCGTTTTTTCGTTTGACATTGTCCATCCATTTAAGAGCCAGTTCAAATTCGCCCAAGATCTCGCATCCCACAGCCATATTGAAACACGCAATCGCCGCAAGTTCACTGTTTTCGTCGTTGACATATTTCATCCAGACGTCCATTGCTTCAGTCCACTCTCCGTCGTTGACATGGTATTCGGCTCTGATGAATTTGTCGGCTATATAGTAAAAGCGCGTTTCGTCCTTCCAGAACGGACTGATTTCTTCCGTATATGATTTTGCCAGTTCCTTAGTTAGATATGCGACAGACGCTTTGTCGTCGGGCAATCTTTCCATAAGTTCGTTTTCCATTTCCCATGCATACGAATCAACCTGCAACGTAATGGTATCAACAATTATTTTTTCGTCAATAACTGTCAGTTTGTCAACATTGTAAATCTTCACAACCAGACTGTACGGCGCTATGATACGCACGCAATTATCTCTTGACGTTATGACTCTTTGCCGGTGAAACGAAGATTTGAATTCTTCGACCGCAATCAAAAAATTTGCGTTGGAACTTTCTTTTATATCCATAATATCTTCCGGCGTCAGACCATTTTGTCCCGCATTTATCGTGTAAACAGGGAAAATATACGAACTGTATTTTGGTGATTTTTCCAGATTATTCTTTATAGCCATCGCCATATTTGTCGTCGCCAAACTGTCGAAAGATTCTTCATTACCGGAAAAATAATCCGAATGTAATGCCGCAGCAACGGCAATATTCGCCGTATCGGGCAAGTTGATAATTCGTGCTGGCGGAGTCAGCGTTTGCACTTTTGTCGATGAGTATCTCACAGATTCGCACGATGTTAATAAAAATAATGACATCACAGCCATAAAGAGCGTTATATGTCGAACAACCATATTCTTTTTCATATCTACAATTTTTAACGAAATATTGCACCAATTTCACAGCAAATTTCATACCAAAATTAAAAAAATTTTAATAAATTGAAATTTCATGCAACGTTTTCGGTGTTTTTGACGTCTATACATCAAGAAAGTTTATGTATGAAAAGTAGATTTTTTTTGATAAGTATGGTTTTTTGTATATGCTCCTGCTCTTTGGAGGACGAAGAGGGCTATTACAGTGATTCTTTCGGCGTTGTGAAACATTTTAGTAATGATACGCCGTACATCGAAAGCGACGAAGGTGAAATTTTGATTCCGAACCAAAGTATATCTTCGTTTGTCGGGATTGGCGATAGAGTTTGGATATCATATACCGTTGAAAATGAAAACGCTAAACGGGATACTTTGACAATATTGCCATACAGGATAACCCGCATTATGCCTTTGCATCTGCAAAGTGAGTCAAAACTCAACGACGTAGGCGTAGATTTGTGGACAGTATGGATTGCTCAAGGTTTTTTGACGTTCGATTTCAGGATAAGGGCTAAAGACCCCGAGAAATTGAAAGAACACGAATACGCTTTAGTATCGCCACAGAAAGAAATTACTGATACTCTTTTCATTAACTTCCGGCATGACGACGGAGGCGACAGTTACGGCGTATTGTGTCGAACAGCTGTTACATTGAAATTGGACGATCTAAAAATACCAAATGATTCTGTGGTCATAGCAATTGACTATAAGAATCTTGACGGTGTAAAACAAACAGAATACAGATTATATAATATTATAACAAAATGAAAAAGATTTTTTGGTTATTAGCAGCATTTTTTATTGTCTCATGCAGTATTGACGAAAATAATGAGACGATTTACCAATCCTATGGGGTTGTTAAAGAAGATTCGAATACGAGTGGAAAACTCTATGTAAGAAGCGATGAAGGGAAAATAATAGTTCCTTCGCTATCTAATTTACTGTCGAATGACGACAGAGACAGCCGGATTTGGATGTTGTTCTCTACTAACGACAACGTCGATTCGGACACTATTAAGGCAAATGTTTACGATTTTCTGAGAATCACTGAAATAGCCTTCAAGAATCAAAGTGATGAATCGACGTCGAATGAAGTGTATTTACAGGAAAAAAATGTTTGGATTGCTCAGGATTATCTCACTATGATAATGGATGTTACGGCAAATTCCGAAATTTCGTTGAAAAATCACAAATATACAATGTATTCCGACTTGGAAATTGTCAACGATACGGTGCGCATGGAGTTTAAATACGACCGGAACAACGATTCCAACAATATTACATTTAACAAAATCGTAGCAATGAAACTGTCTGACAAAATAGCAGTAACAGATTCCCAACCTGTCGTTTTGGCAATAAAATACCTGACACATACCGGCTACAAAGAAATATTTGTAACATATAAACAATAAATCGATATCTTATATTTTAATTATTTATGTTAAAGGTTTGCTCTCGGGCAAACCTTTTTTTTAATCAAAAAAATTGATGATTCTCCGGCAAACAGTGGGAACCGTACAAGGCGTTATTGCCCGTGCCGGAAGAAGAGATTGATAAAAATAAAAATCTTACTCCAAATCCGGGTTATGGAGATATATAATTTGGGATGTACGGATTCGGAGATTCGTTCTTTGACATCGTTGGTCGTAAGATTAATAAATTAAGTTTATAAGAAAGTTGTAGTATGAAAAAAAAGTTGTACCTTTGCACTCATATTTTAAATGTTTCAATGCTAAAAAATGTAATTAAGAATGAATACAATTGATTATTTTCGCACATGGACTCTTACAAATGGAGAAGTAGTCACATTTGCTACCGAAACAGACCGGCAAATAGAAGAGACCGGCGCTCGCGTATTGGGGATAGAACCCATTCATCCTCTGTATTCCGAATTGACAGGCAAGTTAAAGCAGACTTATCAGGTTGCAGCCGGTAATCCTGTTACTGCCGAAAAAGAAAAAGCGGAATACTATCGCGACAATCGCTACGGCGCACTCGTAGCATTCGTACGGAACGCTCTTTACGACAGCGATTCTGCGATTGTCGAAGCCGCCGAAAGCATTATGGATGTAGTGAACAATATCGGGAATCCTACCGATCACAGCGACAGCAAGGAAACCGCTGAACTGCACAGTCTTGTTGCACAACTGACTCCGCTGTTACCTCAAATCGCAACTATTGGCGCCAACGTCCGTTTACAGGAACTCGAAGCCGCCAACAGCGAATTTGAACGCCTGCAAAACAAATGGTATAAGGCAGGAGCCCAAAAATTGTCCGGTAATCTTACCGTGGTACGCAAACAATGGGCGCCGGTGTATAAAAGCATCATCTATCGTATCAATGCGTTGATAGAAATTAACGGCATTGAACCTTACAAGGCTTTTGTCGATGCACATAACAAAACTATCGCCTCTTATCGCAATATTCTGGCGCAACGTAAAGGCATTCGCAAGGCAAACGAGGTAAAGAAATAAACAGTTACGGTGTAGAAACGGGTAACCGGACGCGGTCAGACACTTCGACGGGTGTAGAAGCGGGTAACCGGACGCGGTCAGACACTTCGACGGGTGTAGAAGCGAGTAACCGGACGCGGTCAGACACTTCGACGGGGTAACCGGACGCGGTCAGACATTTAGACGGGTGTGTCCGCAGGAATCCTACTAATCCTAATGTAACTGTTACGGCAAGTCAGGGAGGTAACGAAGAGTATAACGCCGCTCCGCATGTTTCGAAAACATTGCACGTAATACACGAAGAATAAAAAAATGATTACCTTTGCGTAATTTTTTAAAACATGATTGAAATGAAACATTTTAGATTATTTGTATTGCTGATAGCAATATGTTCGTTTGCAACCGGAGCAACAGCTCA
>JAISXV010000038.1 GCA_031270335.1 Prevotellaceae bacterium
ATCTCACCGTCAGGCTTTTAATCACAAATCATTAACTGCCAAACTGGCAGACAAAATCAATACTCTGATCGAAAATAATGCCACGAATGTACGAATAAATTAATTAGTGCATTCGTGGCAAACAAATTAATTCGTGCATTCGTGGCAAACAAATTAATTAGTGCATTCGTGGCAAACAAATTAATTAGTGCATTCGTGGCAAACAATGAAATTATTACTGTTTCTTTTTATTTTTAATTATTTGCTTGATATCATCTGTGAAAAACTGTCCCGTCAGACGAATCAGGACACATTCTTCGTTTTCTTTTTTATTGTCCGAGAACATGATAAGAGATTTGATGTTGCCTTTACTATCCTGTTCTTTGTAAAAAACAATATCGTCGGTTTCGTTTTTGATTCTCATCAACACTTCCATATTTCGATGGAGCCCATTACGCATACTGATTATACTGATTTCTCGCATAAATTTTTTCGTGTTTTCATTCTTTGAACTGTAAACATCGACTTGCTCCAACTTCGCAATTATTTTTTTTATTTCCATCCCGTTTTCCTCAACATAAGAATGTATTTCCGGCATAATATCCAAAAACGATTTTGTTACTGTTATAGCTGTTACATCTTTTTTCTGCGCCAAACTTTCCAACTGTCTGTCAATTAATGATAAGTTGATAAAAGGCTCGAATTCATGGATATTACGCAAATTTTCCTTCGCCACACTATCGAATATAATATTCTTCGCCGCACTATCGAATATAATAATCGGAATATTGTTGAAACTAAATACTCTATGCAAAGAGTCTGCGTTAATACGTACACCGAAATTATTCGGGAAAGTACCGAAATTATTCGGGAAAGTGACAACAGTAACAGAGTCAGCGCCAATTTTGTATCTGACATCCATTTTCGTGTCCTGAGCGACCCCCGCTACGGAGGCAAACAATGCAATTACTGCAATTAAACTTATTCTTTTCATAACTTTTTAATGTTTTTTTAATGTTTTATTTATTATTTCATTTGACTTCTCTAATTCGCTTGTAAGCCTGATATCCAGTTCGTTGAGTCCCTTATTGAGATTTTCGGACATCAGTTCCAAAGCTTTTTTAACTTCCTGATAAGCTATTTCGGGGTCGTCGATTTGACGAACGCCTGATGAAACCGAAACGGAGGAATCAACAGGCTTTTCTTCTGGTTTTAGTAACAATCCGGCAGAAAAGATGATAATGACACTTGCTGCCACACTTGTCCACAAGCGTATTTTGGCTTTCTTTTTCGCCCGTTTCTCCGTTTCGGCTAATCTGTCAATCAGCGCTTCCAATCGAGATTCCAATCCGTCGGGAATCTCTATTTCATCATACAAATCTCTTGTTTTCATTTTTTTCCCACTTTTTATATATTTCCTTAATCGTTTTTTTTGCTCGCGAAATAATCACCTTGATATTTCCCTGCGTCAAACCTGTTATCTTTTCAATTTCCTCATTCGACATGTTATCCCAGATTTTCAACTGAATAACCTGTTTTTGTTGTGCCGGCAACTTTTCCATAATATTCTGTACATAAACCAACCGCTCTTTATCCTCAATTCGGGAGATTAAAGAATCATCCGCCGGAATATTCATCTCGTAAATCGCAGTCAATTCGGGTTTTACTTTCCTGATAAAATCCAGACAACCATTCTTCAACAAAGTAACCGCATAACCTTCGGGATTAATCAACGACTCAAGTTCTGTGCGTCGGCGCCATAATTTGATATAAGTTTCCTGCACAATATCTTCCGCATCGTTTTGATTTTCAAGAATCTTGTAAGCGATTCCGTACAACTTGCGGTGATAAGGCAAAAATACCTTTTTGAAATTCTCTGCATCCATCATTCATTAATCCAAAATAATTCAATCATCCTTACATTAATTAAGACGAAATTAACAAAAAAAAGTAACATATTAATTAAATAAAATGAAATATACGGTGAGTATTCCATTTTCTTATAAATCTAATAAACTAAAAATCAGTGCAAATAACTTACAGTAACGATTAATATATATTGAAATCCAAAAGAAAGAATTATCTTTGCGGCGTTGTTATAAATAAGGTATAATGTCAATGAAAGTAAAGAAAATTGTTTCGAGCAGGTTGCGGACTTCGTATTTATCGTCGGTTATAAGCACATCGTTAGTTTTGTTTTTGCTTGGCGTAGTGGGGATTTTGGTGTTCAATCTCAACCGTTTACCGGACACCATACGCGACCAGATAACTGTCTGGGCAAATCTCGAAGATACCATCAGCGACCGAAGCGCTATGCGTGTGTTAGCGATAGTCGAACTGAAAGATTTTGTCGATAAAGTGCAATACAAGTCTAAAGAAGAGGCGGCAAAGGAAATGAGCGGCGAACTTGGCAACGACGTCATCAAACTGCTTGATGAAAATCCTTTCTCTTCCCGGATTGAAACCAAGTTGAAAAGCGAGTATTTTTCGACGGAAGGCATCGAACTGGCGATGCGCGAACTGCGAAGCATCGAGGGAATTAAAGACGTTCTGTATCACAAGTCGCTTTTTGAGCAGGTCGCCGAAAACACAAAAAACGTCAGTATTATCATACTTATTTTTGTAGTGTTACTGTTGTTTATCTCTGTGTTTTTGATAAATAACACCATTCGTCTGGCAATTTACTCAAAACGGTTTTTGATTAATACAATGAAACTTGTCGGAGCCAATACCACATTTATCCGTACGCCGTTCCTTGCTGCAAGTGTCTGGCAGGGATTGATTTCGGGATTTATCGCCATCATTCTTTTGTTGGGATTAGTGATGCTTCTGAGAAACGATTTCTCGAATATTCTGGAACTGACGGATGCGAAAATGTTCGGCGCATTGTTTGCTATGATGCTGGTTTTAGGCGCTTTGATAAACTTCGTTTCGACATATATCATAGTAACAAAATATACGAAAATCGGCGCCGACGATTTGTGGGAAGGATAATAACATAATAAAAATATGGCAAATAAAAAGAAAACAATTAAGTCAAACAAAGACGAAACCTCTCAAAAAGAGGGTTTCGCTATCCCCAGAGAAAACTACAAGCTTATACTGATTGGTCTGGGTATCATTATTTTGGGATTTTTATTAATGGTCGGAGGCGGTTCCGACGACCCGAATGTGTTTAACGAAGCAGAATTGTTCAGTTTCAGGCGAATATCATTGTCGTCAATAATTGTGATTTTCGGTTTTGTGTTCGAGGTGTACGCAATAATGAAAAAGCCCAAATCCAAGTAATTATGGATACATGGGAAGCATTTATATTGGGTATAGTACAGGGACTGACCGAGTTCCTGCCGGTGAGCAGCAGCGGACATCTGTTGCTGTCGAAAGAAATACTGGGAATCAAAAACAACGGCGGAACAACATTCGAAGTGCTTGTACACGCTGCTACTGTGCTTAGTACGCTGACGGTCTTCCGAAACGACATCGCCCGGCTGCTCGCCGGACTGTTCAAATTCAAATATAACCGCGAAACGGAATACATCTTGAAAATTGTCGTGTCAATGATACCGATTATGATTATCGGTCTGTTTTTCAAAGAAGAAGTCGAAGCTCTTTTCGGCGAAGGTCCGGCGCTTGTTGGGTCGATGCTTTTGCTGACGGCTGTGTTGCTGCTGTTTTCGCACTTCGCACGAAAAGGCGAAAAACCGATTTCGTACAGTAACGCTTTCATAATCGGACTTACTCAGGCATGCGCTGTTCTTCCGGGACTTTCGCGCTCAGGGACAACAATTTCCACCGGTCTGTTGTTGGGAAACAACCGTAACGAAGTCGCACGGTTTTCGTTTTTGATGGTGCTTGTACCCATTCTTGGCGAGGCGTTTCTGGACTTGATAGGCGGCGATTTTTCACCGAAGGCGTCGGGAATAGCGGCGTTTCCGTTGATAGTCGGGTTTGTCGGGGCATACGTTTCGGGATTGCTCGCCTGCAAACTGATGATTAAGTTAGTCAGTCAGGTGAAATTATACTGGTTTGCAATCTATTGCGCCGCAGTCGGGACAATAGCGATTGTGTATTCATTGATTTAAAACTATGCGAGTACTGATTCAGAGAGTAAAAGAAGCATCCGTCGCCGTCGAAGGCAGGATAATCGGGCAAATACCCGTTGGATTATTGCTTTTTGTGAGTTTCGAGGAAAGCGACACGACAAGCGATTTGGACACTGTCGCAGCAAAAGTTTCCAAACTCCGGATTTTCGACGACGAAAACGGAGTGATGAATCTTTCGATATCCGACGTCAGTGGTCAATTCCTTGTAATCAGTCAGTTCACCTTGCATGCGCAAACAAAAAAGGGAAATCGTCCATCGTATATCAAAGCCGCAAATCCGGCAATCGCCAAACCGCTCTACGAACAGTTTGTTACAAAACTTCAGCAATATTCCGGGTTCAAAATCCAAACAGGCGAATTTGGCGCAGATATGAAAGTCGCCCTGATTAACGACGGACCGGTTACTATATGGATTGATTCTAAGGATTAAAAATAACAACGGAAAAAGTTGAAAATTATGAAGATATTAGTATTTGACAATTACGATTCGTTTACCTATAATCTGGTACATGCTGTCAGACGTTTGGGTTACGATGTTGATGTAGCGCGCAACGATTGTATTGCGCTCGAAGATGTTGACAGATACGACAAGATTTTGCTGTCGCCCGGTCCGGGAATACCTTCCGAAAGCGGGATTTTGCTCGATTTGATTAGAACTTACGCTTCGACAAAAAGTATTTTCGGCGTTTGTCTTGGCGAACAGGCTATCGGCGAGGTTTTTGGCGGCAAGCTCGAAAATCTGGAAAATGTGTATCATGGCGTAAGTACGGAGATACAGGTTGTTGACGACGACCCTCTGTTTGCCGGACTGGAACGCCGTTTCGACGCCGGACGCTATCATTCGTGGATTGTGAGCCGGGGAAATTTTCCCTGCGAGTTGAAAATAACCGCTATAGACGCGGAAAACAACATCATGGCGCTGGCTCATCGACAATACGATGTGCGCGGCGTACAGTTTCATCCCGAATCGGTGTTGACGCCTGTCGGGACGCAGATATTGAAAAACTGGTTAGAATTAAATAAATAAAATGAAGAACTTATTATACCGATTGTTTGAACATCGGAATCTCGACCGTGAAGAATCGCGTAACGTCTTGATTCGCATGGCTCATGGAGAATATAACGAAAGTCAGATTGCCGCTTTCATCACGGTGTTTTTGATGCGAAGCATCACTATTGACGAACTGTCGGGTTTTCGCGACGCTCTGCTCGAACTGCGCGTTCCCGTCGATTTGGCTGATTATAATGCTATTGACATAGTAGGCACCGGCGGCGACAACAAAAATACGTTTAACATTTCGACGACGGCATGTTTTACGGTTGCCGGAGCAGGTTACAACGTTGTGAAACATGGAAACTACGGCTCAACATCGGTTAGCGGAGCCTCGAATGTGATAGAATATCACGGAGTTAAGTTTACACGGGATGTCGATTTGATGCGTCGCTCTCTTGACGAGTGTAATATGGCTTATCTACATGCGCAGTTTTTCAATCCGGCGCTGAAAATCGTTGCGCCTGTACGGAAAAACCTTGCTGTGCGAACGTTTTTTAACATGCTCGGTCCATTGGTCAATCCCACTTTGCCGAAACGTCAGATGCTCGGCGTTTACAATCTTAAACTTGCACGGCTCTATTATTATCTGTATCAGCAAGCCGGCGCCGATTTTACAGTCGTGAACTCATTGGACGGATACGATGAAATTTCGCTCACATCGGAGTTTAAATGTTTTGACAACAAGGGCGAAACTATCTACAGTCCCGAGCAGTTGGGCTTCAAACGTTCCGAAGAAAACGCTCTCTACGGCGGCGCAACAGTCGATGAGGCTGCCGCAATTTTCGATCGTGTGCTTGAGAATCAGGCTACCGAAGAGCAGAAAAACGCCGTTGTCGTCAATGCCGCATTCGCCATCAAAACAATAAATCCCGCATCGGATATTGCCGAATGTATCGCCGCCGCACGCGAATCGCTCGACAGCGGAAAGGCTATGAAAGTGTTTCGTAAATTCGTTGAAATAAATTCGTGATGAATATCGTTCTTTGTCGTTCCGTATTTTCTTAATGCCCAAAAATAAAAAATGAACATCTTAAACAAAATCTTAGATACAAAACGGGTAGAACTCGACAGAAACAGCAAAATCCGCAGATTTGACGATATTTTCGAGGAAGCGAAGTCGGTAACACGACCGGCGTTGTCGTTCGTCAAGGCGTTGCGGGAATCAGACAATCACATCATTGCGGAGTTTAAACGCCGGTCGCCATCGAAAGGGTTTTTCAATGCCGGAGCCAAAGTCGAAACCATTGTCGGAGGATATTCTGCGGTTGGAGCGGCGGCAATATCCGTGCTTACCGACAGCGACTATTTCGGCGGCTCGCTCGACGACCTTGTCGCAGCGCGAAAAGTCTCCGCCCTGCCTTTGCTGCGAAAGGATTTCATTATTGACGAGTATCAGATTTGCGAAGCGCGAATCGCCGACGCCGACGTCGTCCTGCTTATCGCCGCCGCGATGACGCCGGACAGATGCGAAAAACTCGCAGAATTTGCCCGTTCGCTCGGTCTCGAAGTATTGCTCGAAATACATAACGAACAGGAATTGACGCATATCAATTCGTTCGTCAATGCTGTCGGTGTCAACAATCGCGATTTGACGACTTTCGTTACGGACGTTGCCGTATCGCACAGACTTGCGCCG
>JAISXV010000063.1 GCA_031270335.1 Prevotellaceae bacterium
TTCAAAAAAGCGATTAACAGCGCTTTATTTCCGAATATTTTTTTGAATCCGAAATCCGTCTTTATGTTGATAAATACCGGTTCCTCAACATTTTCTGGCGCTTTTGTTCTACTTTTTCCCTTAGCCATACCTCCAAATTTTAGAGCGTAAAGTTACAAATTATTTTTGAAAATCAATTTGTCGCCAAAAGAATCGACGTCTATAGTTTCGCCCGGATTCAGATTTCCTGCGATAATCTGTTTCGAGAGTTCGTTAAGCAATTCCCTTTGAATCACTCTTTTCAGCGGACGTGCGCCATAAACCGGGTCATATCCCTGATCGGCAAGATAATCGATGGCGTATTCGCTGAGATTGATTGCGATATTGTTTGCCGACAGCGTTTTTTGTATTCCGGCAATCTGTAACGACACGATTTGCCGAATATCCTTTCGTGTCAGGGGAGCGAACATAATCACCTCGTCGATACGGTTAAGGAACTCAGGACGAACCGTTTCTCTAAGGACGT
Source organism: Prevotellaceae bacterium (assembly GCA_031270335.1). Taxonomy (GTDB): domain Bacteria; phylum Bacteroidota; class Bacteroidia; order Bacteroidales; family UBA932; genus JAIRLF01. The sequence goes on from JAISXV010000063.1 coordinate 506, forward strand.
TGAGAACTTCCTGTTTTGTCTTTTCGATGATACGGTCATGCGTTTTGTCCGTTATCTGCGAAAAATTCTCCTGAATAATTCCCGAACCGACGTTGGACGTCATTATAATAATAGTATTCTTGAAATTGACCGTCCGACCCTTGTTATCGGTAAGACGACCGTCGTCAAGCACTTGCAGCAGGATATTGAACACGTCGGGATGCGCTTTTTCGATTTCGTCAAGCAGAACGACAGAATACGGTTTACGACGAACAGCCTCAGTGAGTTGTCCGCCTTCGTCGTAACCGACATATCCCGGAGGAGCGCCTACCAGCCTCGAAACAGAGTGACGTTCCTGATATTCCGACATATCCAGCCGCGTCATCATATTTTCGTCGTTAAACAGGAACTCGGCTAAAGCCTTAGCCAGTTCGGTTTTACCCACTCCGGTCGTTCCCAGGAAAAGAAACGAGCCGATAGGTTTTTTCTGTTCCTGCAGACCCGCTCTGCTTCGGCGGACGGCGTCGGCAACAGCCTGTATTGCTTCGTCCTGACCGACAACGCGATGATGCAGTTCGTTTTCGAGATTGAGAAGTTTATCCTTTTCGGTCTGCAACATACGGGTAACGGGTATTCCCGTCCATTTCGACACTACTTCGGCAATATCCTCTGCTGTAACCTCTTCGCGAACCAGCGAAGTCTCGCTTTGCAACTCGTTTTTTTCCTTCAACAGCCCGTCGATTCTGTTCTGCGCTTCGACGATTTTACCGTATCTTATTTCGGCGACAAGTCCGTAATCGCCTTTTCGTTCAGCGTCTTCCGCCTGAAATTTCAGGTCTTCGATAAGGTGTTTACTTTCCTGTATTTTGTCGGCGATACTCCTTTCGTTCTGCCATTTAGCTCTCATGGCGTCACGTTTTTCGTTCAAATCGCTGATTTCCCTGTTCAGCGTTTCCATTTTCACTGTGTCGCCTTCACGACGGATTGCTTCACGTTCGATTTCCAACTGACGGACTTTGCGGTCAAGTTCGTCGATTTCTTCGGGTACGGAATTGATTTCCAGACGCAGTTTCGAAGCCGATTCGTCAATGAGGTCGATAGCCTTGTCGGGCAAAAAACGCGAACTGATGTATCTGCTCGACAGTTCTACAGCCGCAATTATCGCTTCGTCCTTTATTCTGACCTGATGATGAGTTTCGTAACGCTCTTTCAAGCCGCGCAGTATCGACACAGCATCGGGAACCGAAGGTTCATCAACCTGTACCGGTTGAAATCTGCGTTCCAGCGCTTTATCTTTTTCGAAATATTTTTGATACTCGTCCAAAGTTGTAGCGCCCACCGCTCTGAGTTCGCCCCGAGCCAGCGCCGGTTTGAGGATATTTGCCGCATCCATAGCGCCGTCGCTTTTTCCGGCGCCTACCAGAGTGTGGATTTCGTCGATAAACAGTATTATTTCGCCGTTCGAATCAATGACTTCTTTGACAACGCCTTTCAGTCGTTCTTCAAATTCGCCCTTATATTTTGCACCGGCAATCAAGGCTCCCATATCCAGCGAAAAAATCTGTTTGCTTTTAAGATTTTCGGGAACGTCGCCGTTGACAATCCGGTGCGCAATACCTTCGGCAATAGCGGTTTTACCCACTCCCGGCTCGCCGACGAGTATCGGATTGTTTTTAGTCCGCCGCGTCAATATCTGCAACACGCGCCGAATTTCCTCGTCACGACCGATGACCGGGTCGAGTTTACCTTTCCTTGCCTGGTCGTTGAGGTTGATTGCGTAGCGGTTAAGGCTGTCGAAAGTCTCGTCGGACGTCTGCGAATTGACCGTATTTCCTTTGCGGACAGATTCGATTGCCGACTTTACACTTTTTTCAGTAACACCCTTGTCTTTAAGTATTTGTGAAACGTTATCGCCGGAACTGATCAAGCCGAGCAACAGACTTTCGGGCGAAGTAAACTGGTCGCCCAACTTCTTCGAATATTCCTGCGCCTTCTGCAATACTTTATTCAAATCGTTTGACAGATAAGGTGTTCCTCCCGTTACATGCGGATAACGTTCGATGATTGGCGTCAACGCATTATCCAGAACTCCGGGCGACACTCCCAGCTTTTTTATCAGATAGAACACAACACCTTCGTTGTCGTTCAAAAAATATTTCAACAAATGACCGGTGTCAACCGCCTGATGATTATTCGATTGAGCGATTTCGACTGCCTGTTGAATCGCTTCCTGCGATTTTATTGTAAAATTATTCAAATTCATATTATTACTCCTTTTTTTTAAATTAACTTTTATTTAAGGTGAAAAAAGCCGTTACCGATAAGTGTAACAGCTTTTTCCCTTTTCCTTTACTGTCCTGTGTTTTAACAAATTTCAATCACTTTCATATTCCTTTTGATATCTTCCTCTCTCATTTTCGGAATAGAGACATCAAGAACGCCATGCTCCATTTTTGCCCCGATTTTCTCTTTATCGACATTTCTGGGAAGAATCATCTTTTGTTCGAATTTACTGTACGAAAATTCACGTCTCAGATAGAGAGAATTTTCGTTTTTCTCCGAATTTTCAGCCTTCTTCTCCATAGAGATGACCAGATTATTGTCGTCGTCGATGCGTACGCAAAAATCGTCTTTGGTCATACCGGGTGCGGCTACTTCGATTCTGTAATCGTTTTCCGATTCGATCACGTTGATAGCCGGCGCTGTAGCATTTGCCCTTAACATCCAGTCGTTACTGAATAAATCGTTAAAAACTTCGGGCAACCAATTTTGATTTCTTCTAATCAAATTCATAACTAATCCTCCTTTCTTATTATTTTAAACAATCATTTTTACAACCACCGATTATTCAAATAATGTGCCACAGTGAAAAAACTGACATTTTGTCAGGCGCTTCTTTCTACCGACATGTAGATTTGCTGACGATTAATCCCAATATTGTTATTGGTGCAAGTATGGGCGGCATTGACCTCCCTAAAAGCAGTGGAAAATCTAAAAATACATTAAAATTCCTGTTGTCCCACAGTAAATTACAAAGAACTCATATCCGATTCAAAAAGTTTCCATATCTTTGTACGCAAAAAAGTAAGACTAATGTTTGACATATTATACCATAGCGATTTAAACGTTCAATCCGTTGAGAAAACATTTTCGAAGACACTGAAACAGTTACAATCCGGTGATTTCAAGAGCGCCGATGTTCGCAAGATGCAGGGTACGGGTTATTATCGTGCAAGGCTGGATATTCGTGACCGCTTGTTATTCAATTTTGTAAAATACGAAGATAAAAAATATCTTTTGTTGCTGGAAGTCATTAAAGACCATAACTATGCACACAGCAGGTTTTTGCGTGGGGCGACCATCGACGAAAGCAGATTTGTTCCTGTCGATTCTCCCGAAAAGGAAGACACGACGGTCAACCTGTCGTACCTGAACAAAAAAAGCAAAATCATACATACACTCAACAAGTTCATTTCGTTCGACGATTTTCAGAAAGGTATCTATTCGCTTCAACCACCGTTGATTATAGTTGGGTCGGCGGGTAGCGGAAAGACTGCGCTTGTGTTGGAAAAACTCAAAAGCCTGCACGGAAACGTGGCATACGTCTCACTGTCGAAATATCTGGTGGACAACGCTTCGAGTATCTATTACTCTTCCGGTTACGACAACGAACATCAGGATGCCGATTTTCTTTCGTTGAAAGATTTTCTTTCGCTGTGGCAGATACCCGAAGGGCGGGAAGTTGATTTTAAACATTTTGAAAGATGGTTTAATCGTTATGCGCAATCGGTGAAAATCAATGAGCCATATCGTGTTTTCGAGGAATTTAAAGGAGTGATTACCGGTTCGCCGGTACATGCGGCATGGCTTTCGCAACAGGAATACATGGAATTGGGCGTCAAGCAATCCATTTTTTCCACGCAGGAACGGGAACGGCTTTATCCACTGTTTCTCAAATACGTGGACTGGCTGAAAGAAGAAAACATGTACGACAGCAACATCCTCTGTCATGAATATCTCGACAAGGTACAAGCCTGTTATGATTACATCATGGTCGATGAAGTACAGGACATTACCAATATTCAGTTGAAGTGTATCCTTGCCTCTTTGAAACAAAAACATCATTTCATCCTCACGGGCGACAGCAACCAGATTGTTCATCCCAACTTCTTTTCGTGGAGTAAAATCAAAACTTATTTCTACGAAACCGGCGACAGCAAGGATAATCAGATTAAAATCCTGCAAACCAATTACCGGAACAGTCTCAATGTAGTGGAACTCAGCAATAATCTGTTGAAAATAAAAAACAGCCGATTCGGTTCTATCGACCGTGAAAGCAACTATTTAGTCAACACCGTAAGCAAAGATAAAGGCGAAGTGTTGCTGTATCTCAACGACGAAAAAAAGAAAAAAGAACTGAATCGCCGCACACAGGACAGCGCCAAATACGCCGTCATCGTACCCGGTCACGCTCAAAAAATCGAAGCCGCCCGATTCTTCAAGACGCCATTGATATTCAGCGTCCAGGAAGCCAAAGGTCTGGAATATGAGAATGTCATTCTGGTAGATTTCGTTTCCGGTCACGAAGCCGAATTTCGCGAAATCATCGCCGGAGTAACCGTCGGAGACCTCCAGCAGGAAGAACTCCGCTACAACCGTGCAGGCGATAAAAACGACAAGGATGCCGAAATCTACAAATTCTACATCAACTCGTTCTATGTAGCTGTTACCCGCGCTATTAAAAACATATATATCTTCGAACGGCTTTCCGCTCATCCCACTCTGAAACTCTTGCAAATGCAGGAAACAAAAGCCGAAATCAGCGTAAAAGAAACCAAATCAACACGTGAAGAGTGGCTCGACGAAGCCCGGCGCCTCGAAGAACAGGGCAAACATGAACAAGCTGAACAAATACGCGCCAAATATCTTGGATACGAATATCTTTCGCCCGAACAGTTAGAGACTGTCAAAGCGTTGGCGCTCGACCATGCCAAAAAAGAATCGGAAGTAAAAAAAGAACGTAAACAACTGTTTCAGTATGCCATTCACCACCGTCAGTACGACTGGGTGGAAGCTTTGGCAAAACTGCAATTTCAGCGCGCTATACTGTTCATGAAGGAACTGCGTGCCGAACGTCGCGAATATGAGAAACATCTGCGACTTGGTAACAAACTCAAAGTGGACTCTGTCATTCAAAAATATGGAATTGATTTCACCTGCGACGAAGGCGTTTCGGGATTGATGATGGCGTTACAATACGGACAGACGGAACTCGCTCTGGATCTGGTCAACAAAAACGCTTCACTCTCCCTCGTCGACAATTCGTCCCGGCTGGCAGTGGATTATCTGTTAGCATCATATATCAAATATAAACGTTCGAATCAAAAACAGGCGCAACTCGCAACTGAACAAACATTGATACGCTGCTGGAATAAAGTTTGTCCGCCCGTTATCGAATACGAATACAACAAACGCCGGTTTCGTATCGGTTCGCACAGCATGTTATTTTTCCTTATCGTCCTGATACGCAATACTGCCGACAGTCAGCCAACGAAAGCGAGGGTCGTGTTTAATGCTGATAAGGAAGAAATCATTGGAGCATTCAACATGAGCGGGCTCGAAAAGTTTGCCGCTATGATGCCCGACGAAATCTTGCCTCCATACCGCAAAAAACGAACGTATATCAATGGTATCATGGCATTACACGAAAGAGAAAAAGCCTCGCCATACTGTAAAACAACTTTTCTCCGCGTCGAACGAGGATGGTATATACTTAATCCGTATATCAAAATAGAAAAATAATCATGATTTAATGATTCCACACGGGTGTGCAACAAAGTTTCTTTTTGTTATCAAATACGAGTAGGATTTATAGGATTGCCTTAGGACGCAATAATCCTATTAATTCTTGGAATTTTTTTCCTGCGGATTTAATCATACTCACGCCCAAACAACCGGCAAGAATATCGGTCAACCGCCGTCCTTCGATATAACTGAACAGAAATCCCCACATGCAACCTAACGACAGTCCGTTGAAAAACAGACAGAAAAAGT
>JAISXV010000066.1 GCA_031270335.1 Prevotellaceae bacterium
GAACACGGAGTTTATTTCTCTGTGTCCTCTGTGCTCTCTGTGGTTATTAAACATCTTTTTAACCACAGAGAACACGGAGAACACAGAGTTTATTTCTCTGTGACCTCTGTGCTCTCTGACGGCGACAGCAAGATTATTTCCTTTCTCGAACGCTGGAAACGACACTAAGCAATTTTAATATCTGTAATGGTCGGCTTTGTATGGACCGTCCTTGCTTACGCCAATATAATCCGCTTGAGCATTTGTCAATTCTGTCAAGTGAACGCCAAGCTGTTCGAGATGTAATCGAGCAACTTCTTCGTCCAATTTTTTCGGCAAACGGTAAACGTCTATATCCAGATTGTTGTTCCACAATTCGATTTGGGCGAGCGTCTGGTTGCTGAATGAGTTACTCATGACAAAAGAAGGATGTCCCGTAGCGCATCCCAGATTCACTAACCTGCCTTCTGCAAGAAGAAAAATAGAATGTCCGTCGTCGAAAATAAATTTGTCCACTTGCGGCTTGATATTGACTTTTCTGGTGTTTTTTTCGAGCTTTTCGACCTGAATTTCGTCGTCGAAGTGACCGATATTGCACACTATAGTCTGGTCTTTCATCTTTTGCAAATGTTCAAGCGTGATGACGTCTCTGTTGCCCGTAGTTGTAACGTATATGTTTCCTTCGTGCAGGACGTCTTCAACGGTCTTAACCTCAAATCCTTCCATTGCAGCCTGAAGAGCGCAGATAGGGTCGATTTCAGTGACAATTACGCGAGCGCCATACGAAGCCATCGAACGCGCGCATCCTTTCCCGACGTCGCCGTATCCGCAAACAACCACGACTTTGCCGGCAATCATCACGTCCGTAGCGCGTTTGATACCGTCGGCAAGCGATTCGCGACAGCCGTAAAGATTGTCAAACTTGCTTTTCGTAACTGAATCGTTAACATTGATAGCCGGAACCAGCAATTCGCCCTGTTCTTTCATCTGGTACAGACGATGCACTCCCGTTGTCGTCTCTTCCGAAACGCCTTTCCATTCGGCAACAGTGCGATGCCATTTTTGATTATCGCTTGCCAGAATATTTTTCAGCAAGTCGAGAATCACTCCTTCCTCTTTGCTCGAAGGCGTTGTTTTTAAGGTCGAAGCGTTGTTTTCGGCTTTATATCCTTTGTGAATAAGCAGAGTAGCATCGCCGCCGTCATCGACAATCAAGTTCGGACCTTTTCCTCCGGCGAACGACAATGCCATAGCCGTACACCACCAGTATTCTTCGAGGGTTTCGCCTTTCCATGCAAACACCGGTATTCCGGCTTCTGCAATCGCTGCGGCTGCGTGGTCTTGAGTTGAAAAAATATTGCAACTTGCCCAGCGAACTTCGGCTCCGAGTTCGACCAGAGTTTCTATCAGCACAGCGGTTTGTATCGTCATGTGCAACGAACCGGTAATGCGTGCGCCAGCCAAAGGTTTTTCGACAGAATACTTTTTGCGTATGCTCATCAGCCCAGGCATCTCTTTTTCAGCGATTTCGATTTCTTTACGCCCCCATCCGGCAAGCGTAATGTCTTTTACTTTGTAATTTAATGTTTCGTCTATAATCATTTAGATATATGTTTATTATTTCGGCGCAAAAGTAGATGTTTTTTTTTAAGTATAAAAATAATGTTCGTATTTTATTGAAAATAACCTGTTCTACTTTAAATTCCATTGCTTTTATTGTCAAGGTACAAGCTATCGACAAGAGCATTATGGCGGTCAAACAAGTTTACAGGACACTCTCTCAATCGTTTTTGAGTTTCCTCGGGCTACCGCCTTCCAGCCAGTGTTTTTCGATTTTTTCCAGCGGTATGCCTTTTGTTTCGGGGATATAGAAGTATCCCCAGATGATACCGACAAGGGCTATGAACGCGTAGAAAAGGAAGGCGCCGGCAGGATTGCCTGTCGATTCGCCCTGCACGATTATTTCGGAACCGGGGAGGGTGAACGCTTTCACGATTTTGAAGAAAGTGAATGCCACGATGCTGTTGAATACCCAGACGCTCAGCGAACCAATGGACGAGCCTAATCCCCGCACTTTAAGCGGAAATATTTCGGTAATTATCAGCCATCCTAAGGGTCCGATGCTGGCGGCAAAGAAGATGATGTAAAGGAATACGGTGATGATTGACAACCATTTTCCGGCATCGCCAAGGTATTGGTTGAAGGCGAAACACATCGCCAGACATATCAGCGAAACGAATATCCCGCTCATGCCGAGGAAATACAGTCTGCGTCGTCCGAGCCGATCTACGAAGGAAAGAGCGACGATTGTAAAAACGACATTCACAATTCCCACGCCAACCGACGCCCATATCGCCGAAATATTATCGGCAAAGCCGGCCATCAGGAAGATTTTAGGACAATAGTACATAATCGTATTGATGCCGACCGATTGCTGGAAGAACATGACGCCGATGGCAATAATCAGGGCGTTGCGCAGCCAGGGTTTGAAGATTTCGCGCCAGCCGGATTGTTCCCTGTCCTGTGCGATACGGGCTTTGGTCTGTGCCAGCGAGGTTTCTGCCATGTCGGGACCTTCGATACGCGAGAGTGTCCGACGGCTTTCGTCTTCACGTCCTTTCAGGAGCAGCCAGCAGGGCGTTTCGGGAAGAAACCACATGCCGGTAAAAAGAATGACGGCGGGTACAACGCCAATGTAGAACATCGGTCGCCAGCAGTCGGGATTGGCGTTGTCGGCAAAAAACAGGTCGCTCAGGTAGGAAACGAAGATGCCGATGGTTACCATCAACTGAAAGAGCGACACTAAACGTCCTCTGATTCGCGCCGGCGATATTTCGGCGATGTAGAGCGGTACGGCAAACGAAGATACGCCGATGGCAATACCCAGAAAGAGCCTTGCAGCAATCAGTTGCGCTGGCGAGGCGGCAAGTCCCGACCAGAGCGCTCCGACAGCAAATATCACTGCGGAAGCAAGAATCACTATTCTGCGTCCAAGCATATCGGTGATACGTCCGCAAAACAGAGCGCCGATGATAGCGCCTGCCAGTCCGGCTGTTGTGATACTTTCTACCACCGAATCGTCGATACCGAAATACGGTTGAAAATAAGGTATCGCGCCGGAAATCACGCCGGTGTCGAATCCGAACAACAGTCCTCCCATTGCCGCTGTCGAGGCGATGAAATATACGAAAAGTTTGTTGTATTGTGTCTTCATCTTTGTTTTAATTTAATTTATTTATGTTTTAATTTTTTTTAGGGAATAAAATTGTTCCATACGTCTTTTTTAAGTTGTGGATCAGATACAAACCGGAACGTATCCGGATTGTCTTCGAACAGGGAGTAGATGGACGTTCCGCTCCGTACGCCGAGCGTTTCGTAACTGCATGGCGGCTTGACAATCAGTTCGGACGGTCGATAAGCAGGATTAGCGAGCCATTCTATCCGGTCGTTATCGTCAAAAACGGGAAACCATGCAATGCCGCCATGCCGACGCACACCGTCGTAAACAAAGCCGTAGTCGCGGTCGCACCATGCGCCGAAAGTGAGCGGTTCGTCGGGCGAGGCGCTGATTGTGGCGTGCACCCAGCCGGGCGGGACGATGACAACTTCGCCGGACGCAGCATGTACGGCAAAACACCGTCCCGGTTCGTCGCCGTCCGTTTCCTGCATGTAGATGACGGCTTTTCCCGACCAGATTTCGTACACTTCGGGCGTTGACCATCTGCAACGCGGCGAGATTTTGTGGATGTGTCCCTGACTGCGGACGGGTTCGCGTCCAAGTCTGCCTGCGGCGTATGTTACGACGCCATATAGCAGATTCAGTTCGTGCAACAGTTGGCGATGGCGATGTTTGCCGACGTCCATTGCGATAGCGTAAACGATTTCGGGACCTTCGCAACGGGGATTCATCAGGCTGTTGCGGATATCGTCGAGCCGCCGGAGTTCTGCCTGCGGACCGAATACATCGTTGCCGTATATAAATCCCATCGGATTCATCACCGCTTGTATTTCGATTCCCTGATTAAATATGTTTTTCATTTCTAAATGTACTTTTTCATGCCTGATTCCGCACATAAGCCTTGATTGTAGCGCAACGCTGTCCTTCCGATTCGCCGGAGGGACAGATGATGTATTCGTCCACGTCAGCCGGTACGATAAACGTTTCGGCATAGTGTACGACAAACGGTTCGAAGGCGTTATGCGGACTTTTGACAGTCGCCTCACGCCCTTCGACAAGGTTCAGCACGTTTACGCCTCCGCCCGTCCGGTGATACACGGCGCCGGTAAACCAGTGACGGCGGGTTTCGATAAATTCGCGTTCATGCAGTCCGGTACGTTCTTCCGTCCATCCGTCGCCGCAGGCAACCGGCTCGACGCGGTTCAGGATTTCGCGTTTTACCCATGATTCCGTACGGTTCCACTGTATTGAGCGCTCTCCGTGTTCGATGTTGAGCGGGCGCGGACGTCCGTCAAGTCCCAATCGTCCCCAGTCCCAGAGTTTGAAAGTGAAGATAAACGGCGTTGCGCTGATTTCGAGTACCATTGAATTGGCTCCCGAACAGTGAACAGTTCCGGCGGGAATCAATACGTGGTCATGTTTTTTGACAGGATAATGTCCGGCGTATTTTTCCGCGTCGAACGTCCCGCTTGTTTGCGCCGCCCGCAGGTCGATTATCATGGCTTCGGGAGATATGCCTTCTCTTAACCCCAGATAGACACAGGCATTATCGCCCGTGTCGAGCATGTAATAACTTTCGTCCTGCGTATAGTGCATCCCGAATTTTTCCTGAATATATTCCGTCGGCGGATGAACCTGAAGGCTGAGGTTTCCGCCCTGCATGGTGTCCAGAAAGTCGAAGCGTATCGGGAACTCGTCGCCGAAACGTCCATGTACGGCGTCGCCAAGCAGTTCGCGCGGACGGGCAAAGACAAGGTCAATTGCCGGAATCTCAAAACGGACGTCGCCAAAACCAAGCAACAGGCTGTTTTCTTCCGGGACACAGTCGAAACACCAGGCATAGTTGACAGCCCCACGGTCGAGGTCGCATATTTCCTTCATCCACTGTCCGCCCCATGGTCCGGGGTCGAAGAAGGGAACGACGCGGAAAGGACGACTGACGGCTTGTTTCAGCCCTTCCTCGAACAGACGGCGGGTAATCATTTTCGGAAGTCCTGCCACACAGGTATCCAGAATGTAGTCCCATTTTTTCATCAGCGATTTCTTAAAACGGTCGCAGATGCGCCAGTCCACAAAAAAAGCGCGTTTGTATTGCAGTGAAGCGCGTTCGTTGCGGTTGTCCACGCCGATGTTGGCGACTTCGTTGCGCCGGAATCGTTGCTGTATTTCCCAGCGCGCCATGTCGGCGTAGATAAGTAATTGGGCGTCGGGGTACACGTGCGCCGCTCCTGTCCCGACAATAAATGTCACGTCCGCCGGTTGCGAAGCTATCTGACGGCGGAGATTCTCCGTTCGCATCGGATCGAAATAACTGTCGATATTGTGACGGGTCATGTAGCCGAACAGTTCGTCGCCGGTAATGTCGTCACGGAAAAAATCGTTGATTTCATCCGCCGATTTCATCGCATCGACAGAGCGCACGACGGTCGCCTGTTCGAAACGGCTTTGCAGGGCTTCGACGATTTCGTCTTCAAACACGCCCTGATAACATTCGACGACAACGGTCGCTGATGGACTTCCCGTCAGCCGGAATTTTATTTCGTTGCAGATAGCATCCCAGCCGGTCAGGCAATCGTCCGAATGGTCGGAAACGCTGATGTACGGATATTTGTCGTAATTAGACTTGCTCATAAAGATTCGTTTAATGCCAGTAACTTGTATTCCATGCCAAGTATTGCGGCGTTGCTGCCTAATTCGGAAACGGTGAGACGTACTTTTCCCGAAGGACACCACGCCAGCGCATCAACACGCTCTTGCAGACGGGGAATGATGATGTCGGCGCTTTGCATCACGCCGCCGCCCAGAATCACAACTTCGGGGTCGTAAGCGTGAATGTAGTTGACAATGCCGGCAGCCCATACATCCATACAGGCATTGCATATTGCGACGGCGTCGGCATCGCCTTCCCGCCACAGGGCAAAGAGTCGGTTGAAATCATAAGTGTCCGCCTGACTGCGACATGCACAGGACAGGGTCTCGTCGCTACGTATAATCTCCGCCAGAAACGACGACGAAGCAAGCGCTTCGACGCAGCCTTTGTTTCCGCAGGTACATCGTCGTCCTTTGTGGTCGATGACAAAATGCCCGCCCAGCGAACCGGCTTGAAAATGTTTCCCGTAAAGCGGTTTTCCGTCAATCACAACGCCCGTGCCGATGCCCGTACCTATCGTGACTACCACTACGTTATCGTAGCTTTTGCCGGCGCCGTATCGCCATTCGCCGAGCGTGGCAGCTCTTGCGTCGTTGTCCATGCAGAACGGTACGTTGTCCCAATTGCGCTTTATCCATGCGGAAAAATCCATCTCTTTCGCATCTTCGTATTTGTCGTTGATAGCAATAATTGTCTTTCGCACAGGGTCAACAATGCCGGGTGAAGCCAGCCCTATCCCCAACAGTTGCGACGGGTGAATATTGTTTTCGACAAGCAAACTGTCAACGACGTCTTCGATGTGTTGAAGATTAGGCATTATTGTTTTTGATACGACAGGAAAAGATTGAAATCCGATAATCTTTCCCGCCTGCACCAGTCCGATCTTGATGACCGTTCCTCCCATGTCTATTCCTATGCTGCTGTTTTGTTCGTTTGGCGTAAATATTTTTCTGTACATAACGTTATATTTTTAAATCATTTTTTTTGCAAAGATAATACTTTTTTAATTGTCAGAAAACACACAAAACTCACAAAGAAAAAAAACTTTACAGGCTTATTTTTTCATTTTGCGCGGAAAAGGGACACTTTGTAGTAAAAAAAATCATTATTAATATTTTGCGTTGTGCATATCGCCGGTTTCGTTGAAAGCGTTATGAAAAGCAAAACAAGACTTCAGACTGTGTGGCGTATGTCCTTTTCCGAGTTTCAGATAGTCCTGCAACAACTGTTTATATTCCGGATGTACACAGTTTTCAATTATTGCGTTAGCGCGTTGTACCGGCGATTTTCCTCTCAGATCGGCTACGCCCTGTTCGGTTATCAGCACAGATACCGAATGTTCGGTATGGTCGTGATGCGAGACCATCGGAACGATAGCGCTGATTTTCGTGCCTTTTGCTACTGAAGGAGTTGTGAATATCGACAGATATGCGTTACGTGTGAAATCGCCCGAGCCGCCGATGCCGTTCATCATTTTCGTTCCGACAACATGCGTCGAATTGATGTTTCCGAAAATGTCGGCTTCCAGAGCGGTGTTGATGGTTATCAGACCGAGACGACGAATTATTTCCGGATTGTTGGACAGTTCCTGCGGACGCAACAGAATTTTCTCCCTGAAAAACTTTAAATCGCCGTATATTTCTTCGATAGCGGGATTGCTGACAGTGAGCGAACAACCGCTGGCAAACGTGATTCTGTCTTTTTTCATCAACTCAATCACCGCATCCTGAATCACTTCCGTATAAACATTAAATTTCGGGATAGCGGAATTATTACCCATTGAACCCAAAACGGCGTTGGCAATATTTCCCACGCCCGACTGAATGGGCAGGAAAGATTGCGGGATATGTCCGAGACTCATTTCCTTCACAAGAAAGTCGGCAACATTGTCCCCGATACGTGCAGTTGTCTCATCGACAGGAGTGAAAGCGCCGCCTTCGTTTTCAAGATCCGTATTGACCACGCACAGAATTTTTGCCGGATCGACTTTGATATACGGCGTTCCGATTCTGTCGCTTACATTATACACGGGTATCTCCCGGCGCAGAGGCGGGTCGAGGGGAGTGTAAATGTCGTGTATTCCTCTGATTTCTTTGGGATGACGGCTGTTCAGTTCGACGATTATCTTATCGGCGTATTTGCATATTGTCGGCGCGATACCCACTCCGCAGGTCGGGATAATCTCTCCGTCGGCTGTAATATCGGCAGCTTCGACGATTGCGAAATTGATTTTTTCTAAAAATCCGTATCTCAACATTTGAGCCAGATGCGAAAGATGCAGGTCGAAGTAATTCGTTGTGCCATCGTTCATTGACTGCCGTAAATCTTTGTTCGACTGATACGGCGTACGGAATTTGATTGCATTTGCTCGTGCCAGGTATCCGTCGATACTGTCGCCTGTCGAAGCGCCTGTGTACATTCCTACTTTAAAAGGTTCGCCTTTAGCATGTTTTTCTTCTGCCTGCTTTGCCAGCGCCATCGATACGGCTTTAGGACAACCGGCTGCTGTAAAACCGCTAAATCCAATATTATCACCATCTTTAATAAAACTCGCCGCTTCTTCCGGCGACATAACTGTATATTTTGTATTCATAAAATAACTTAACTTGATTTCGCATTATTTTTTCGAAATTCGGGCGCAAAGTTATTAAATATTTTGAAAATTGAAAAAAATGTATCATATCAATATGATTTTGATTTGATTATGATAATTGGAAAAATATCTTTGATATTTTTCGGGAACAGGGCGTGGTTGAGTTTGGTCAAAGCGCGGTCAGTTCTATTATTCAACTACTTATCTTCTTATTTTGCACCGTTATTGCCCGCAATGCCCCATTATTGCCCATTCGTTGCCCTATTTGCCCAATTATCAGTTCGTAATAACTCCCTGCGCCAAAACCTTTATTATTCAACAATTTATATTGTTCTACTAATTCTGATAAATCGTTTGTCGCAGTTCGCTTTGAAACATTATTGATTTCCTGATACTCTGCATTTGTAATTTTCCCTTTCGTTTTCACATATTCAACGGCTTTCATTTGACGGTCGTTAAGTCCGAGTTTTTGCAGTTGTTCTTCTGTAAATCTGTCTTTGAAAAGTTTGACCATAAAACCGCCCATATCAAATCTTTGTAGTCGGCAACGCCAATCACGTTTCCGGCATCGTCTTTGCCTATATAGATTTTTCCACCCTACGCGTTGGCAAAACCGCAAATCCAATCGAGGTAATCATCGTGCCACGACGACTTGTATTCTATGTTTTGAGATTCGGACATAATGTTACATTTTTGAATTACTTTATTCTAATTTCAGGCATATACTCTTTGAACTCCTCGTCTATCTTGTGGCATTGTTCCTTGATAATTCCACGTCTGCGAATAGCGGGGGTAAGGCAGTAGAGTTTGAACTCGTCTTTGTCTAATTCTTCAACGCTTGTAATGTGAGGGAAAAGCAGTTTTGAGTAGGCTGAAGCAATGCGTTGTACGGCTTTTAAATCTCGCAAATCGCTCTTTTCTTCGGAATATACTACTTCATTTACAAGCATTGAATATTCGGGGGCTGTTCGCAAAAGGTGCAACACTTCCGAAAAATACTCTACATTCAAAGTCCAATCTTTGAGTATCATACTTTTGTTCATTCTCGGCAAATACCAACCCTCTATAAAACCGTGAAAACGGTCAAGCAAAGCCGATTC
>JAISXV010000015.1 GCA_031270335.1 Prevotellaceae bacterium
AGCGATATTCTGTTTCCGATTTCCGAATTGAAATTTATGCTCAACAATATCCCAAACTCGCAATACGCCGAACTTTCATCCATCTTCGGACACGACGGCTTCCTGCTGGAATCGGAACAGTTGTCGGCTATATTGAGCAGATTTTTTGATGATTGAGACAGATAAATCATATTTCATAAGATTATGAACAAAGACATTTTAGGAAACGGATTCCGGCAATTGACCATCGGCTTGAAACCCGACTGTGAAGGCGAAGTCGTTTGTACGCTTATTGATGCCGGCATCGTTCAATTCGACCGTAGTGTGCTGTATATTCACGGTTTCAGCGATTATTTCTTCCAGACGGAAATGGCGACGCAATTTCGTAACAACAGATACAATTTCTACGCTTTAGATCTGCGAAAATGCGGACGTTCGATACGACCCTGGCAAACGCCATGTAATCTCTACAGTATCAGCGACTATTTCGAGGACATCGACGCCGCTATAACGCAAATACGCAAAGAATCACCCGGTAAGCTTGTCGTTGTGGGACACTCGACAGGAGGACTTGCTTTGGCGATGTATCTCAACAACCGTCCCAAAATCGACGTCAGTGCGCTGGTTCTCAACAGCCCTTTCCTCGATTTGAACATCTCGCCCGTCCTCAAGAAGGTAGGATTGCCGATAGTGTCATTTGTGGCGAAATTTTTCCCGGATATCAGGATAAAAAAAGGGCTGTCATTGAATTACGGCTATTCTATCTCGAAAAACCGGCACGGCGAATGGGAATACAACGAAGAATGGAAGCCCCTCGCCGTATCGGAAGTACGGGCAAGCTGGCTCAGAGCTATTTACTGTGCGCATCGTGAGTTGCGTCGCGGATTGTCAATTGATTGCCCGACGCTTGTCATGCGTTCGGATAAGTCGTTCAAAAGCAGAGAGTGGACAGATGCATTTCTTTGTTCCGACGCTGTTCTCAATGTTGAAAGTATCCGCAAATATGCTCCGCTGTTGGGTAAAAATGTCAGCGAAATTGTCGTTACAGGCGGTATGCACGACTTGTTTCTGTCGGCTTCCGAAGTCCGTGAAACAGCTTACCGCCGTATGTTCGAATGGCTCGAAGGAGTTAAGGGTTAAGAACTAAGAGTTAAGAGTTTTTGAACAAAAATATATATATATTGTTATTTCTGTTGTAGAAAGTTTCATACAATTTATTTTAAATATCAAGATTTATACAGATGGAAAAAATTTTATATAAAGCAGAAACCAGAGGACATAACTATAATGGTTGGTTGGATACTTATAACACTTTCAGTTATGCGGGGTATTTCGACCCCGAACGAATCAATTTCGGTGCGTTACGTGTTGTCAATGACGACACTATCAAAGGGGGCGAGGGTTTCGGGTCGCATCCGCACAATAATATCGAAATTGTGTCTATACCGCTCTGCGGCGCGCTCGAACATCGTGATAATCTCGGTCATGTCAGCATTATTAGTCCCGGCGATGTACAGGTTTTGAGCGCCGGTTCGGGAGTCGTCCACAGCATTCATAACGCCGACAACGAAAAACCGGTGAGTTTTTTTCAAATCTGGGTGTTGCCGAAAAACAAAGACATTGCTCCAAAATATGAACATAAATCATTCAATTTCATTAACTCTTGCAACGAACTTGTCAATGTAATTGCACCCAACAGAGAAAACGGTTGTCTCTATCTCAATCAGGACGTATGGTTCAGCATCGGGACTTTCACCAAAAACAACGCTTTCGATTACCGACTTCAGAAAAAGGGAAACGGTCTCTACGCTATGGTCGTCGAAGGTAAATTTGATCTGTCGGGCGAAATCCTGCACCATCGCGACGGTATCGGCATATTCGATACCGACAAGGTTAAAATCAGAGCATTATCCGATGTAGGACGTATCCTGCTTATCGACGTTACTATGAAAATTGAGTTTAGATTGTAAACATCGCTTCATCGCCTTCCGTTATGCCCCGACAATCTTCGATGCATCTTAATTTTAATTGCAAGAGTAATATTTTGATTTATCGCTGTTTAATTCGTAAAATGCCCGAATATCGACATTTTTGAATAAAAAAAATACAACATTCAATAGTTTTTCATTACATTTGCACCGTATATTAATAATAAATTTTTATAATTATAATAATTGATAATTTTATAATTTGATTGTAATGACAACAAGAAGAAATTTTCTGAAAACAGCAACGCTCGCATCCGCCGGATTGGCGGCAGGGCTTCGTGCAAATGCCGCCGGCAGTAGCAGTGGCAGTGTAAGTGCAGGTAACAAAGTGAACCTCGCATGTATTGGTATCGGAAATCGTGGAGAACAGATTATCAACGATTTCGACAAGACAGGATTAGCTAATGTCGTTGCTTTGTGCGACGTAGATTTGGGAGCGAAACATACCCAAAATATGCTGGCTAAGTTTCCAAAAGCAAAACGATTTAAGGATTTCAGACAGATGTTTGATAAGATGGGTAATGAAATTGAGGCGGTGTGTATCGCTATTCCCGACCATGCGCATTTTCCTGTCAGCATGTTGGCTATTTCGTTAGGGAAACATGTGTATGTCGAAAAACCCATGGCACGCACATTTCTCGAAGCCGAATTGATGATGGAAGCAGCCCGGAAACATCCGAAAGTAGTTACTCAGGTGGGGAATCAGGGACATTCGGGTCCAAACTATTTCCAGTTCAAAACATGGGTCGAAGCAGGTATCATCAAAGATGTTACCAAAATCAGCGCACACATGAACAACGACAGAAGGTGGCACAAATGGGATCTCAACATCTATAAACAGCCTGACAAAGAACCCATTCCCGAAACTCTCGACTGGGATACGTGGATGTGCGCCGTGCCGTATCACGAGTACAACGCAAAATTCCATTATGGCGACTGGCGTTCGTGGTACGATTTCGGTATGGGCGCTCTCGGCGACTGGGGCGCGCATATAATGGATACGGCTCACGAATTTCTGCAATTAGGTCTTCCTTACGAAGTTCGTCCGACGCTGACAGGGCACAACGATTATTTTTACCCGACTTCGTCAACGATTTTGTTCCGTTTCCCGGCGAGAGGAGAAATGCCGCCTGTCGATTTGACATGGTACGATGGCGTAGATAATTTGCCTCCAATCCCGAAAGGTTATGGAAAATCCGAACTTGCCGAAGGTATTCCGGCGTCGGGACAGGGAGAAATCAAGCCGACGTCAATCAATCCGGGCAAGATTATTTACGGTGGAGAGCTGACTTTCAAAGGCGGTTCTCACGGCTCGACCCTTTCCATAATTCCCGAAGAAAAGGCGAAAGACCTTAAACTTCCGGAAGTTCCGAAAAGCCCGTCGAATCACTTTGCCAATTTCCTGCGCGCATGTATGGGTAAAGAAAAAACCCGGTCGCCGTTCGAAATTCACGGCTCTTTGAGTCAGGTGTTTTCTCTTGGCGTGATTGCTCAACGGCTGAATGCTCCGCTATATTTCGACTGCCGTCTTAAACAGATAACAAACAATGCCTTTGCCAATGCAATGCTGACAGGTTTGCCTCCGCGTAAAGGTTGGGAACAATATTATAAGTTATGAAAAAAATATTGTTGATAATAATTATTTTATTTTCGGGTTCGCTGTATGCTCAGGAGTGGACGCCTTTATGTAACGGTAAGAATCTGAAAGGGTGGAAAAAACTCAACGGTAATGCGGAATTTAAGGTAAAAGACGGCATTATCACGGGCGTTTACAAAATGAATACTCCAAATACTTTTCTTGCTACGGAAAAGAATTACGGCGATTTTATTCTCGAATTTGATTTCAAGATTGACGAAGGGCTTAATTCTGGCGTTCAGTTTCGAAGTCATAGCCTTAAAGATTATAACAATGGCAAAGTACATGGATATCAGTTTGAAATCGACGGTAAATGGTCGGGAGGAGTATATGATGAAGAACGAAGAGGATGGCTCTATAATTTGAACGATAATCCCGCCGGAGGAATCAAGACGTTGAAGAACGACTGGAACAAAGCGAGAATCGAAGCTGTAGGAAATTCAATCCGTACATGGATTAACGGCGTTGCCTGCGCCAACTTTTGGGACGATATGACGCAGGAAGGATTTATCGCCCTACAAGTTCACAGTATCGGCAACAACAAGGAACTCAACGGCAAAACTGTCTGTTGGAAAGATATCCGGATATGCACGACAAATGTTGCTCAATATCAGACAGCGACATGCGCTCCCGAAAAAAATATCGTTGCCAACAGCATATCGCCAACCGAGGCTAAAGACGGCTGGAAACTGTTGTGGGACGGAAAAACTGCCAACGGCTGGAAAGGCGCGAAAATCAATGCTTTTCCTGAAAAAGGCTGGGTGATTGACAACGGATTGCTGAAAGCGCAGAAAAGCGGCGGCGGTGAATCGACTAATGGCGGCGACATCGTTACAACCCGAAAGTACAGGAACTTCATTCTCAAAGTCGAGTTCAAAATAACGCCGGGAGCAAACAGCGGAATCAAATACTTTGTCGATCCGGATTTGAACAAGGGCGAAGGCTCTGCTATTGGTTGTGAGTTCCAGATTCTTGACGACGAAAAACATCCCGACGCCAAATTGGGAGTGAAAGGAAACAGAACTGTCGGCTCGCTTTACGACCTGATTCCGGCAGCAGAATCCAAAAAATTCAATCTCAACGAATTTAACTCGGCGACGATTATTGTTACAGATAATCACGTCGAACACTGGCTCAACGGGATAAAAGTGGTCGAATATGAGCGTAACAACCAGATGTGGAATGCTCTGGTTGCATATAGCAAATTCAAAGACTGGCTTAATTTCGGTAATGCCGTCGAAGGGCGTATCCTTTTACAGGATCATGGCGACGAGGTTTGGTTTAAAAATATAAAGATTAAAGAATTGTAGATAATATTCGAAGTTTAATTGGGTACACAATAAGAAATTCCGTGAAGGAGGCTGTCTCAAAAAAATACAAAAATGGTCGCATCAAAAGTTTATTTTACTAATCTCAGGACAACTCCATCGAGCAATTTATTGGCTAAAATGGAGCGGCTTGTCAAGCGGGCAGGTGTGGAAACTATTGATTTTAAGAATCAATTTGTCGCTATCAAGATACATTTCGGTGAACCGGGCAATCTGGCGTTTATCCGTCCGAACTATGTTGCACGCATAGCGGACTTATTTCGTCGATTGGGCGCCAAGCCTTTTCTTACGGACAGTAATACGCTGTATTCCGGGAATCGCGCCAACGCTGTCGATCACATTCGGAGCGCTATGGAAAACGGATTTAATCCTATCTCTGCAAAATGCGATGTGATTATCGCCGATGGTCTGAAAGGCGCAAGTTATCGCGAAATACATATCGACGGCGAATATTGCAAGTCGCCGAAGATAGGAACGGTGATTGCCGACGCCGATATTGTCATCAGCATGAATCATTTCAAAGGACATGAACAGTCGGGTTTCGGCGGCGCTCTGAAAAATCTCGGCATGGGCAGTGCAAGCGTAGGCGGAAAATTAGAATTACATTCGGCGTCGAAACCTGTGGTAAACCGTAAATCGTGTACGGGATGCAATGTGTGTGCAAAAAACTGCGCTCACGACGCCATACATTTGAACAGCAACAGAATTGCAAGTATTGATTACGATAAATGCGTCGGTTGCGGACAGTGTATCGCTCTGTGTCAGTACGGGGCGGCGGTAATGGGCGACGGTGAAACGTCCGAACGGCTGAACTGTAAAATAGCCGAATATGCCAAGGCTGTAGTTTTGGATAAGCCTCATTTTCACGTGAATTTCATCATGAACGTGTCGCCCGAATGTGATTGCTGGAATCATAACGACGCGGCTATAATTCCCGATTTGGGTATCGCCGCCTCGTTCGACCCTGTTGCTCTCGACCAGGCGTGCGCCGATTTGGTGATAAAAGCGCCAATACTCAGCGGTAGCAAGTTAGCCGAAAAATATCCGCACCACCATGCCGAAGGAAAAGACAAATTCCGTATGGTTCATCCCGATACCAACTGGCAGGCAGGATTAGACCATGCCGAAAAAATAGGACTTGGAACACGACAGTATGAACTTATACAGTTGTGACGCAGATTTGGTCTTATTTTGCTTGCTCTATTTACGATTGTTGATTACGATTTATGGGATTTAAAGATTAGTAGGATTTTTTGCGTCCTAAGGCGCCTATCCCCCATACCCTAAACCCCAATCCCCATTATTTAATAGAGTATGCCTTCACATCCAAAACAAGTTTACCATTGACAAACATTGCTGTGACAGGCGTTTTACCTTTTGTTTCCAGCAATATTTGCCCGTTCTTCTCGAACCGGACGAATTGTACCTCTCCGTTTTTCATTTCGCCCGATACTCTGATTCCGTTTGTTGCCGGAAGATTGTAGAACGCAATGTCGGCAAAGGCTTTCGGTACGGCGGGAAATACTTTGATTTCATTGCCTGTCGATTGCAACACCATCGAAACGGGAACCATCGTGAACGAAGCGTAGCTTGTCAGGAAATAATAAAAACTTCCGTTCTGTTCGCACATAGCCGTTCCCGACGGGTCGAGTTGCGTAAGACAGTAACTTGATTTTTCGTAAGCCTCTTCCGCTCTGCCCCAATAGGCGTCGGTCAGCGCAAACCAGTTGGCTACGAAAGTGATCATGCCTTCGCCTTTTTTGTTACGTATCCAGCACTGGTTGAGCGATTTGTTTACCTTTTGCGCCGAAAACTCCTTCATCATCTCCAAAGTCGGGAAACCCAAATAAGCATATCCACGGATTCCCTGATAACCTGCGCCGGCACGTGAACCGTCGTCGCCGTTATATTCGAGATATATGCCGTCGCGGTCTTTTATACGGATGTTTTTGGCGATTTGTTTCCACTGTTTCCGTAAATCGGCGTCCGTATTTCGTTTCTCGGCAAGAGTTGCAGCCTGATTCAGAGTCCATTTGGCGGCAATCAGAGCGTCGAGCAGGTCGGCTTCAAATAAATCTTCGGTTAGCGAAAGCAGCGGCGGAATGCTGTACGACTTTTGCGTTTTGTCGTAATTCAACAGCGTACGCCAAAACTCTGCCGAACCTTTCATCACGGCATAGACCGTATCGGCTTTGTCATCGTACATCCTGCCATAATTGTAGAACATTGCAGGAGCAAAGCCTTGAATATGTACCTGTTTGTCCCAGATCCAGGGCGGCGTCCCGGAATGATTGACTCTGTCATTCATCATTTCGTGGGCAAAACAGAAAGCGTCGGGATTATCGTGCGAGAGATATTCATATTGTCCCTTAGGTTTGCCGTATGTAAACTCGTAATAACCGACAGGATAGATGTTTGTGAGATTTTTCTTCAATGATTCCGGATAGTAATGAGCGGCTATCATATTTCCCGCTCTTGTCTTATCGCCCAGCCAGAGATAAGCGTAAAGCGACCAGCCTGCCGCGCCGTAAGTAAACGGTCGTTGATGCCATGGCTGAATGTTCATAGCCGCCTTTCCATGAAACTGATACGCCGATGCCATATTGGAAGTAATTGTGCCGAACTGACATTCGCCCGGGAGATTGCTCGACGCTCCGGCTGTACATTGAAGCCAGTGCAGCGAACGGTAAAACGTGCGGGCATAATCGCCGTCGGGAAGAATGATGACGCCCAGCGATTGCCAGAGTTCTTTCCATTTC
>JAISXV010000021.1 GCA_031270335.1 Prevotellaceae bacterium
AACGCCATTGCGAGTAAACCTGCTACAATCAGAGCAATGGGATAGCCTCGCATTTGTTTCGGCACGTCGGAAGTCAAATCGAGCTGTTCGCGAAGTCCGGCGAACAGAATCAACGCCAGAGCGAATCCTGCTCCGCTGGCAAGGGAAAATATTGTTGTCTGGGCGAGGTCGTAGCCTTTCTGAATCGACAGTATCGCTATTCCCAGCACAGCGCAATTCGTTGTTATCAAAGGAAGAAAGATTCCCAGAGCCTGATACAGCGCAGGACTTACCTTTTTCAGGATGATTTCGACCATCTGAACCAGAGCCGCTATCACCAGAATAAAAGTAAGAGTTTGCATATACTCGATTTTCAGCGGGATAAGTATGAAATGCTGTATCAGATACGTTACCATCGACGACAAAGTCAGCACAAAAACGACTGCTCCGCCCATGCCAAGCGAGGTGCTTACCTTGTTCGACACTCCAAGAAACGGACATATCCCCAAAAATTGCGCCAACACTACATTGTTTACGAAAATCGCTGCAATTACAATTAAAATATATTCTTCCATAATCAATTATTTCTTAATAAGTTTCTTTTTAACGATATTAAACAGAATCATCAGATACGCCAGAACGAAAAACGCTCCGGGAGCAAGGATGAACAGGATAATGCCGTCGCCGGATACGAGTTTGTAGCCGAATACGGAATACGAGCCTAAAAGTTCCCTGACAAAACCCAAAACAGTGAGCGCCAAAGCAAATCCAAGTCCTATCCCCAAGCCGTCGAAGATTGAATCGACCGCTCCGTTTTTTGCCGCAAACGATTCTGCACGTGCTAATACTATGCAGTTTACGACTATCAGCGGAATGAAAATACCCAGCGTGCTGTGAATGTCGGGAAGAAAGCCTGCCATCAGCAAATCGACGACAGTGACAAATGCCGCAATAATAACCACATACGAGGGAATACGCACCTTGTCGGGTATCATTTGCCCGACTAAAGATATCGTCATATTCGACAGCATCAGTACGAACGCCGTCGCCAATCCCATTGACAGTCCGTTGATTGCCGACGAAGTTGTTGCCAGAGTGGGACACATGCCCAGTACCAGCACAAAGGTGGGATTTTCCTCAAATATTCCTTTCAGTATTATCTGTATTCTTTTTTTCATGATCTTATTCATTTATTGCTGTTTAGTAGCGCCTGTGTTGCCGTCCCATTCTCCTTCTTTCATGACGTCTTCATGATATACGGCGTATGCTCGTGCGACAGCGTCGCAAAAGGCTTTGGAACTGATTGTTGAAGCGGTAATAGCATCGACGTCGCCGCCTTCTTTCTTTACGACAAGTTTGTAAGTGTCGGGATGTTTACCGTGAAATTGCAGACTGAAACCGTGTTTTTTATGGTCGATTTTGTCGCCCAGACCGGGTGTTTCGTTGTGTGAAATCACATTGATACTGTTGATTGTGCCGTCGGCAAGGAACCCGACCAAAAGAGCGATTCGTCCGCCATAGCCGTTGTTTGTGAACGTCTGTACTGCCGCGCCTGCGTTTTTCCCGTCTTTGGTTGCGATATAAACATACACAGTGTCGCCATCGACACACTTTTTATGCACATTTTCAGAAGGATTGTTATCGAATGGCGGCAAAACCTCCGCTATTCCCCGATTGATTTTCTGAACACGCACCGCATCTATTGCATCTTTCGTAAGTTCGTAAACGCCGACAAGTATGCCCGAGGATACAAAGCATATCACCAACAGTGTCAGAGCCATATTCTTAAAAGACGATTCTTTTGCCATTTTTCTTTCTTCTTAATTAATAACTGAAAACCATTATCTATTTTTTACCAAACCGTTTGGGTTTTAAATACATGTTTATCAAAGGAACGGTTGCATTCATTATCAGTATTGCAAACGATATTCCTTCGGGAAACGCTCCCCAATAACGAATTACGCATGTGAGAATGCCGATTCCGACTGCGTATATCACCGCTCCCGTTTTGAGCATCGGCGATGTAACATAATCCGTCGCCATGAAAATCGCTCCGAGAATCAGTCCTCCGGTCAATAAATGAAACAGAGGATCAGGATATTTCGACGGGTTAATAAGCCAGAATATTCCGGTAAATATCGCGACAGTCAAAAATATCGTTACGGGAATATGCCAAGTTATAACTTTACGTATCAACAGATAAGCGAATCCCAGCAGCAAAGCCAGCGCCGACACTTCGCCGAACGAACCGCCGATTTGCCCGAACAGCATGTGAAAATACGAAAATCCGTGTTCCGCCATGATTTGCTGAGGCGTATGTCCGTCGGCAAGTCCATGCGACATGATTGCAAGAGGCGTTGCGCCCGTTGCCGCATCGGTAGCAAAAAATCCCGCCGAGGGTAAAGTCCACGAAGTCATGGCGACAGGGAAAGATATCAACAAAAATATACGTCCCGCGATTGCCGGATTGAACAGGTTGCTTCCAAGTCCTCCAAAACTGATTTTCACCACTCCGATTGCAAACACCGCTCCGATTGCGACTATATATAAAGGTATGCCCGAGGGAAGATTCATCGCCAGCAACAAGCCGGTCAGCGCCGCCGACAGGTCGGATATCGTCGGTCGGATTTTCAACACATACTTTTGCAGCGCCCATTCCGTTCCTGTGCACACCGCTATCGAAACAAGCGTGACCAACAGAGTATTAACTCCGAAAAAATATGCCGAAACCAAAAACGCCGGAAGCAACGCAATGATTACGTCCCTCATCAGACGCTGCGTCGTCACATTATCGTGAATGTGAGGCGACGGAGATATTATCAATTTTCTTTCCATTCAAAGTTCCTTTCAATAAAGCGGCAAAATTAGTTGTTTTTTCTGAAACAACAATTTTTTTGATGTTATAAAGTGTATTCCAAATTGTTACTTTACTTAATTTTCTTAAAAACAGTTAATTGTCATCGTTCCATACCGGTCGTTTCATTTTGAGCATCAACGTTCTGATTTTTCGTTGTTTTTCTTTACGGTCATTGATTTTGAATACACGGGGATTGGGCAATATCGAAGCAATCTGTGAAGCTTCATTAACAGAGAGTTTGCTTGCCGGTTTGCCGAAGTATGTTTGAGCGGCGGTTTCGACGCCGTACATTCCGTCGCCGGTTTCGATGATGTTCAGATACACTTCCATGATTCTTTTTTTCGACCAAAAAATCTCCATAAGAACGGTGAAATACGCTTCCAGCGCTTTGCGCGACCAGGTACGTGACGGCAATAGAAAAACATTTTTTGCGGTTTGTTGCGTGATTGTGCTGCCGCCAAGTTTTGTGCCGTGAATACGGTTGTGTATTCTCGCTTTTTTGATTGCGTCCCAATCGATTCCGAAATGTTCCATAAACATATTGTCTTCCGCTGCAATCACTGCCATTACAACATTTTCGGATATTTCGTCCAATGATTTCCATTCGCGGATGTTGCGATAGTTTCCGTCTTCGATGTTTTCGATGTAACGTATCAGCATCAGCGGAGTGTAACGCACAGGTAACCACCTCAAAAGTATCACCGAAAGTATGCTGAACAATAAGAAAAATAGTAACATCCGGAGCATAAATCTCCGAATGTTTTTCCACAATTTATCCGATGACGTTCTTTTTACCAATTGATAATTTTTCTGCAAAAGTAAACAAAATAATATAATTAGTGTATTAGAAGCATTTTTTTTTAATTTTCGATTTTCAATTTTCAATTATTTTGTATCTTTGCCGCCGATTTCAGGTAGTAAAATGTCGAAATTCGGATATAAAAAATGGTCAAATTTGTAAAAATGCACGGAACAGGCAACGATTATGTGTATATCGACTGTTTCGAACAGAATGTAGATAATCCTCAAGAACTTGCTATCGAAGTAAGCGACAGGCACAAGGGAATAGGTTCCGACGGATTGATATTAGTAATGCCCTCGATAATATGCGATTTCAGAATGCGCATGTTTAATGCCGACGGTTCGGAAGCTCAGATGTGCGGCAACGGTTCACGCTGTGTGGGTAAATTTGTGTATGACAAAGGTTATACTAACAAGCGAAAAATCACGCTCGAAACGCTTGCTGGAATAAAAACTCTGGAGTTGTTTCCCGTTGACGGAAAAGTCGAAAAAGTGAAGGTCGATATGGATGCTCCTGTGTTGAACGTCAAGAATATCCCCGTAATATGGATGGAATCGCAGTTAATCAATAAGATTATTGATTTCGTACCGGAAAAATATGCCGTAACCGCTGTGTCGATGGGTAATCCTCATGCGGTGATTTTCACGGAAAGCATTGACAGTCTTGATTTGGAGACCATCGGTAAAAAAATCGAAAACCATCCGATGTTTCCCGAACGTGTGAACGTGGAATTTGTCGAAATCCTTTCGCCTGTACATGCCAAAATGCGTGTATGGGAGCGTGGCAGCGGCGAAACTCTGGCGTGCGGAACGGGAGCATGCGCCGTGGGTGTAGCAGGCGTCCTGAATAACAGGTTAGAACGAAAATCGACAATCTCCCTTCTGGGCGGAGACCTCGAAATTGAATGGAACGAAAACAACAATCACGTATATCTTACAGGAGAAGCCGTTACGGTTTTCGAAGGAAAATATTATTGATTGACGATTTTAAATTAAATAAGATGATAAAGTTAAACGAACATTATACCGAAATCGGTAATAGTTATTTATTTGCAGAAATATCACGACGAGTGAATGAATACAGGAACAATCATCCTGAAAAGAAAGTTATCAGTCTGGGAATAGGCGATATAACACAGCCGATTGCGCCAGCCGTAGTCGATGCGATAACCAAGGCAACCGCAGAAATGGGCAAAGCGAAAACTTTGCGCGGATATGCGCCCTACGAAGGCTACGACTTTCTTGTTCAAGCAATACTGAAACACGATTTTACGGACAGAGGCGTCGCAATCGAAGCCGACGAAATATTTGTGAGCGACGGCGCTAAAAGCGATACCGGAAATATCGGCGACATTCTTGGCGTCGATAACAGAATTGCAATCACTGATCCGGCTTATCCGGTTTACGTCGATACCAATAAAATGGCAGGGCGCAAAATCGAACTTTTGCCCTGTACTCCGGCAAACGGCTTTGTTCCTGCATTTCCCGAAACAACGGCGGACGTGATTTATCTTTGCTATCCGAACAATCCTACCGGAACTGTGCTGACAAAAGCGCAACTGAAACCATGGGTTGATTATGCGCTGACAAACCAGTCGTTGATATTGTACGATGCTGCATACGAGGCTTATGTCTCCGAAGCGGATGTGCCTCACAGCATATTCGAAATCGAAGGAGCGCGTGAAGTAGCCATCGAGTTCCGCAGTTTTTCGAAAACGGCGGGATTTACCGGTTTGCGAGCAGGATATACTGTTGTGCCTAAATCCCTGACCGCCAAGACGTCGAAAGGCGAAATCCTTTCGTTGAACGCGATGTGGCGGCGACGTCAGTCCACCAAATTCAACGGAACGGCATACGTAATCCAGCGTGGAGCCGAAGCGGTTTATTCTCCTGAAGGTCAGCGTCAAACGAAAGAAACAATCGCTTATTACATGCAAAACGCCAAAATCATCAAGTCGGGACTCGAAAGTCTGGGATTGCAATGCTATGGAGGAGTCAACGCTCCGTATATCTGGTGCCAAACTCCTGATAACATGACTTCATGGGACTTTTTTGATTTGCTGTTGAATAAAGTGCAGGTAGTTGGAACGCCGGGTTCGGGCTTCGGCGCTGCCGGCGAAGGATTCTTCCGCTTCACCGCCTTCGGACACAAAGAAGATACGCAGGAGGCTGTCGAAAGAATTAAGGAAGTTAAAAGTTAAGAATCAATTTTGAAATTTTTCGAAAAAAACGCAAAAACCACAAAAAACGGAGATACATTTCACGAAAAACCGGATTTTGGGGTTGTCGAACGATTATTTTTTCACATCCTAACTAATTGAGTTTGGCGGATAAACGAAATTTATTCAAAAAAATATTGTGAAAACATATACAGGATTAATTATTTTTCATAAATTTGCACCATAGATTTGATGAAACTATGGACGATGAGGTAAAAATAGCAGATGCTCTTAACGGAAAAGTTTCGCAATTGATCGGTCTATACGAAAAAGAAAAAGAAAAGGGTCTTTTATATATAGATAAGATAGGGATGCTGGAACAGCAAATCGCGAGTATGGCAACAGAAATCGAAACGCTGAAAGAAACGAACCGGAAGTTAAAGTTCGCTACAGCATTCAGATCCAAAGGAGATGCGGCAGATGCAAAAAAGATTATTGACGAATTAGTGCGGGAAATTGATGAATGCGTATCTCTTTTAAACAGGTGATTTTGAATAAATACAATGGACGGTAAAGTAGCGGCAAATATAACAGTTGCAGGAAAAATATATCCGATGAGAATAGCCGCAGAAGACGAAGAGATTCTCAAGAAAGCAGAAGCTTTCATACGAAATAAAATGGACGAATACAGCAAATATTCCGACATAGACAGGGAGGATATATTGGCAGTCGTGTTACTGAATGTAACAGCCAATTTGCTTGAATTTCAGCAGTTGAATGACAGTCGCCGTTTGACGGTCGAAAAGATTGACCGTGAATTGGGAATTTATTTGGAACAGCAAGGTTCTTTGGAAAATATAGAATAGCATAGCCCGCATGTTGCTTTGCGCTTTGGGAAACTCAACATTAAACAACGAAAGGAGTTCAACTCGGAGTATTTAGAACAGGCCTTGTAGCCTTTCGAGGTGAGTCTTTGTTAAGACCGATGGACGTTCGAGATAGTGTAACCGGAAGCTCCGCCCTGTACATTCAGGGTTTCCACAAACAGCAAGCCATGCGGGTTTTTATTATAGAAAATTTTTAGTATTAAATAAACATATATAAATATAAATTAAATGATTAAATGAATGGATACAATTATAATTATAACACTTTCAGCTGCAATAGTTGCAGCGGCTTTGGCATACATTATCACTCGCAACGTCGTTAAAAAAGCGGCGGCTAAACTGATTAAAGACGCTTCGACAGAATCGGAAAATATCAAACAGAAAAAAATCCTTGAAGCAAAAGAGAAGTTCCTGGATTTGAAAAAAGAACATGAATCGTTTGTGAACGAAAAAAATTCAAAAATATCTCAAACGGAAAACAGACTGAAACAAAAAGAAAACTCTCTGAATCAGCAAATCAACGACAATCAGAGAAAAAGCAAAGAGCTGGAAAATCTGAAAGAAAATCTCGCTCAACAGTTGGAAAAAATTGAAAAGAAATCGGAAGAATACGACAAAATACGTAAACAACAGATTGAAAAACTGGAAAATGTAGCCGGAATGTCGGCGGAAGAAGCTCGTGATTTCCTCCTCGAATCAATGAAAGAAGAAGCGAAAGCTCAATCACTGACTTATATCAACGACACTATCGAAGAAGCGAAACTGACGGCAAGTAAGGAAGCAAAACGAATTGTTGTACAGTCGATACAACGTGTCGCTACTGAAACGGCAATCGAAAATTCCGTTACTGTGTTCAATATCGAAAATGACGACGTAAAAGGTCGAATCATCGGGCGCGAAGGTCGTAATATACGCGCTCTTGAAGCTGCTACCGGTGTCGAAATTGTGGTAGATGATACTCCGGAAGCAATTGTACTGTCGGCGTTTGATCCGGTACGCAGAGAAATCGCCCGTTTGGCGCTACATCAACTCGTCACCGACGGACGGATACATCCCGCTCGAATCGAAGAAGTTGTCGAAAAAGTGCGTACTCAAATCGAAGAAGAAATAGTCGATGTCGGTAAAAAAACAACTATCGACCTGGGAATACATAACTTGCATCCCGAACTCGTGCGTCTTGTCGGAAAAATGAAATACAGGTCTTCGTACGGTCAGAATCTTTTGCAGCACTCTCGGGAAGTGGCAAATCTCTGTGCGATAATGGCGGCGGAACTTGGTCTTAACTCAAAAATCGCAAAACGCGCCGGACTGTTGCACGATATCGGCAAAGTGCCGGATGACGAACCGGAACTGCCTCATGCTATTCTCGGTATGAAACTTGCTGAAAAATACAAGGAAAAATTGGAAATATGCAACGCTATCGGCGCTCATCACGACGAAATCGAAATGACGTCGCTGATTGCTCCGGTGATTCAGGTATGCGACGCTATTTCGGGAGCGCGTCCGGGCGCAAGACGTGAGATTGTCGAATCGTATATCAAACGGTTGAAGGAAATGGAAGACCTCGCTTTAAGTCATCCCGGCGTCCAGAAAACGTATGCAATTCAAGCCGGTAGAGAATTACGCGTCGTTGTCGGAAGCGAAAAAGTCACCGACCAGGAAGCTGAAAAACTCTCATTCGACATCGCTAAGAAAATTCAGGACGAAATGACTTATCCCGGACAGGTCAAAATCACCGTTATCAGGGAAACAAGAGCTATCGCATACGCAAAGTAAGTTAAGAACTAAAAGTTAAGAGTTTGCTGACGCACGATGGTATTTTAGACATTAAGATAATTTTATGATTATGGTATATAGAAAATTTAATTTGTATTCACAGGCGATATTGCCTGTGTTTATGATGGTTATTATGTTCGTACTGCAATCTTGCAGCGACAATACTTTGATTTACAAAGATTCGTCGAAGCCGACGGCTCAACGTGTCGAAAATCTGTTGAAACAGATGACGCTTGAGGAAAAAGTCGCTCAACTCGACATGCTTGATGCTTCGTCAATCCTTGAATCATCATCTGCAATATCTGTCGAAAAGATGGACAAGGTGATGAAAAATAACACATTCGGTTCGGTTCATGATATATATCCTGTTTCGGCGCAATTGAGTAATGATATCCAGAAGTATGTGCGGGAACAGTCGCGTCTCGGCATTCCTCCGATAATCATCGAAGAGGCGTTGCACGGCTATCAGGGCGCCGGAAGTACGACTTTTCCCATCCCTCTCGCCAACGCTTCGACATGGGATACAACCCTGATGTACAATATCGGACGGGTAATCGGAACGGAGGCTCGCGCTCACGGCGTTCATCTTGTGTTGTCGCCGAATCTCGACCTTGCACGCGAACCGCGCTGGGGAAGAGTCGAAGAAACGTTTGGCGAAGATGTGTGGCTCTCGTCGCGGATGGCGGTGAATATTATTAAAGGTATGCAGGGCAATTCGATTAAGGACGCTGACGCCGTTATTGCCGAACCCAAACATTTCGGGGTACACGGTATTCCCGAAAACGGCAGTAATCTCAGTCCCGTTTATATCGGCGAACGCGACGCTCGCTCCACTCATCTGTATATCTTCGAAAAAGCTGTGAAAGAAGCCAATGCGCACGGAATCATGGCGGCGTACCACGAAATCGACGGCGTACCCGTTGCCGGAAACAAATGGCTGTTAACCGATGTGTTGCGTAACGAATGGGGATTCGACGGTTTTGTAATTTCCGACTTGGGAGCCATTGCGCTTCAATACAATAAGCATTTTACGGCGGCGACCGAAGAAGAAGCTATCATTGCATCGGTAAACGCCGGTATCAACATGCAGTTCTATGATTTTACGCACGAAAAGTATGCCGCAGGAGTGATTTCCGGCGTCAAAAGCGGGAAAATATCGGAGGCGACGCTCAATAAAGTTGTCGGCGAAATCCTGAAGATGAAATTTGAACTCGGTCTGTTCGACGATCCTTATACCGATACTGCGCTCGTGGCAAAAGTTCATCACTCGCCCGCGCACAGGCAGTTGGCTTACGATGCTGCCCGGTCGTCGATTGTCCTGCTGAAAAACGATAACAACACCCTGCCCGCTCGAAAAGACGTCAAAAAAATAGCAGTCATCGGTCGTCTGGCAAATGTCTCTTCGCTTGGAGGTTACTCTCCACGAGGCGCTCGCGGTACGACGATTATCGAAGCGTTGAAAAAACGTTTCGGCGATTCGGTGGAGATTGATTGGCTGAACGGAGATATTTCTCCGAATTTTACTGATATTCCAACCGCCGCTTTTTCACGCGCAAAGGGCGAAGGCGAAGGTCTGGATGTGGAATATTTCAACAATCTGGATTTTTCGGGGAAACCGTCGTACACGACTGTCGAACCCGGACTGTCACATTACTGGCACAATCTCAGTCCGGCGCCGGGAATCAACATCGAACCTTTTGCAGCGCGATTCAGCGGTTCTATCCACGTGAAAACAAGCGGTTTGTACGAATTTAGCCTGATTGCCGACAATTACGGACGCCTGTATCTCGACAATAAACTGTTACTCGATAACTGGAACAACAAGTTTACCGAAATAACGACTACGGCGCAGATATATCTCGAAAAAGGACGCGAAATACCGGTCGTATCCGAATACGGCAAGGTTAGCGACTTTGCAGGTCAGCGTATTAAATGGAGATATGTTGGCGGCGCTTCGCTCGACGAAATCAATCGCCGTACAACTCAGATCGCTTCGAAAGCCGACCTTGTTCTTGTGGTCGTCGGCGAAAGTTCCGACGAGGTGGGCGAAAGTAAGGATAAACAGGATTTACATCTGCATCAGATAGATATCGACATGGTCAAAGCCGCTGCCGCATCGGGTAAACCCGTAACGACAATTCTGCTCAACGGTCGTCCTTTGATACTGAATGAAATCAACGACATCTCGCAGGCGATAGTCGAAGCCTGGTTCCCGGGAGAAGCCGGCGGCGACGCTATTCTCGACGTACTGTTCGGCGACTACAATCCGTCGGGCAAGTTAGTGATGAGCTTTCCGAAATCGATGGGACAACTGCCGATATATTATTCACGTAAACCGTCGGCATCGCGT
The DNA here is from genome assembly GCA_031270335.1 of Prevotellaceae bacterium. Lineage (GTDB taxonomy): Bacteria > Bacteroidota > Bacteroidia > Bacteroidales > UBA932 > JAIRLF01. The sequence goes on from JAISXV010000021.1 coordinate 10,810, forward strand.
ACTTCCATCGACGGCTCCACCGACCCGCTTTATGCTTTCGGTCACGGGCTAAGTTATTCGGCTTTCGAGTATTCCAACCTTTCGGTCACGCCGGATAATCCGACTGTCAACAGTAATATCGTCGTGTCGCTCGACGTGCAGAATGTCAGCAAAACAGATGGTGTGGAAGTCGTTCAACTGTATGTGCACGACCTCGTTAGCAGCGTGACAACTCCCGTAATGGCGTTGAAAGGTTTTTCACGTATATATCTCGCCGCAGGCGAAAAAAAGAAGGCATCAATGACGCTGACCCCCGAACATCTCTCGCTTCTGAACATCGACATGAAACGTGTTACCGAACCGGGAGAATTTGATATCATGGTCGGCAGTTCATCGGCAGATATAAGATTGAAGACGAGAATAAATGTAAAGTAATACGATATCAGATTTTACTTTCATGTTGTCTTCAAATCTTTAATGGCGAGTTACGTATTTATTTTCAAAAATACATCTAAAGCCTTTGACATTGAAGGTATTTCCGATTTCGGCGCCTCGATTGTGAGCGTATATTTTGCCGCTTTGATTGCTTTGGCTGTTGCCGGACCAAAAGCGGCAAACAGAATATTTCCCTGTTCAAAGTCCGGAAAATTATTTTGTAACGATTTTATTTCCTGCGGACTGAAAAATGCAATGATATCATAATTTTTCAACTTCAAATCTGACAGGTTGCTTGCTATTGTCCGGTACAGTATTGCTCTTGTGACTTTCAGTTTTGCCCGTTCAAATGTTTTCGGTACTTCGGGCTTGAACGAATCCGCCAAAACCAGAAAGAATTTCTCGGTTTTATGTTTGGAAGTATTTATCAGTGCAAGCAACGACGGAAGATTGCCGGTGCCGAAAAATATTTTACGTTTCCGGTAAGTTATGTATTTCTGTAAGTATAAGGCGATTGTTTCCGACATACAAAAATATTTCATTTCATCGGGAATGGTTATTCGCAGTCCTTCACAGATATGAAAAAAGTGGTCGACAGCAGTGCGGGCGGTGAATATGACAGCTGTATGCGACAAGATATCAAGTCGTTGTTTGCGAAAATCCGTCAGCGAAACACTTTCGACCTGTATAAACGGTCGGAACTCTATTTTAACATTATATTTTTCTACCAAATCACTATAAGGAGATTTTTCTGCCGGCTCGGGTTGTGAAATCAAAATCTTCTTAATTTTCTTCATAATACAAATACATTTTTAACCTAAAACAAGGTTTTGCTAATTTACTTAATGTCCTAAAATACAATGAACAATGCCAAAATACGGACTTATTTCAAAGGTGCAAAGATACAAAAAACGGAGAAAATACGAAACTTTTCGCTCTTTCGGGTGCATTTCAAATTGTCGCATTGATTGTCAGGCTATGGCAATTTTCTATTATTTTTAACCACAAAAGGCACAAAGTTTTTACACAAGGGACACTATGGCTACTACTCTAAATCCTGTATCAGAATCCATTACAAGGCGACAAACCGGTTACGGCAGGGTGTATTCCAAAATGTCGTTTTTAATTTCTTGTCGCTAATGCATTATGTGCAAAATCCCAAAACCTGCCGCCCAAAGCAGCCAGCCAAACGCCGGACGTTTGCCCTGTTCTATGACTATCTGTTTTCATTCTTTATATTATGCTTATATCGTCTATGCTGATTTCGGATAATTTTTCAATTGAGAGGTTTGTTTCTTTTGCTAATCGGTTTGCTTGCTGTTCCAGAGTTTTTTCAAAGAGGTTTCTTACAAATCGGGCGTTGCCGAAGTTATTATCTTTTTCGGATATTTTTGTTTGAAAATATTGTTTCAACATTTTGCCGTCGTCGTTTGAGATGGTGTAATCAAATTTTTTCAAATTAAGTTCAAAAATCTGATATAATTCTTCTGCCGAATAATCGGGGAAATGGATATATCTGTTGAAGCGGGATTGTAATCCGGGGTTTGAATTGATAAATTGTTTCATTTCGGATGTGTATCCGGCAAGTAAGGTAAACGCCATTTCGTCCGGATGTCATGCTTGCGCCTCGCACGCCAAAAGTTGTGCTGAAACCTTTTTTACCGATGTTTAGATGAATGCTGGGGGCTATTTTTATTTTTTTTCTATATGACCATGCCATGTTTTTAATTTATTTTTTTGCCGCAGTGTGGGCAGCGGTTTTTGTCTTTTTCTTTGATTTTATGAAATTCGTCGGCAAATCCTGAAGCGAGGATTCCTGCGGGCAGGGCAAACATTCCGAGTCCGAGAATTGAGATGAACGCTGTCAATATGCGCCCTAATGTTGTGATTGGGAATACGTCCCCGTAGCCTACTGTTGTGAGGGTTGTGACGCTCCACCACATTGTTTCGGGGATGCTTGAAAATTTGTCGGGTTGCTGTTCGTGTTCAATAAAGTACATCATGCTTGAGGCGACTGTTATGAGGCAGAATGTGATTATGAGGCATAAAACGAGTTCGTTTTTCTTTGCGCTGAAGACGTGCGAGATGACTTTTGTGGCGTTTAGATATCTGCCTAATTTAAAGAATCGCAGAAAGCGGATAAGCCGGAAAATGCGTATAAACCGGAAATCGCATATTGGTCTGTATGGCTGTTTGGGAATTAAGGACGGAACTGAGCATTGCGACACCCAGTTCGGTAAATGCAAACGGCTGATAACGGGAACCTCCCCGATTTGAGGTCACAATTTGTGACCTCAAGTTCAGGAACTCTTCTTTTGTGAACTCAAACATAAAGTCGTCGGGAAATCTTTCAATGTTTTGCTTTTTCTTGTACTTTTTCTTTTTAAACCATGTTGGTAAAAGAGAATAGCAATTGAAAAAACAATAACAGGTCACTTTTCCACCGGTTTATACCACTGCGATTGCCAATACTGTTGTTCGATACTGTAAATATCCGTTACATCTTCCGGGTTGGCGCTGGGTGGAAGCACGCCGTATTTCCGCATTTCGCGGACATATTCGTGACGCGGGACAAAGCCGGACATGTCGAAACGTTTGATTTGGTCGAGATGTTGTTTTGTCCGTTCTATACCCTTCAAAATCTTCCTGTAACGCGGGTCGTTTTTATCCTTGAATATAGCTTTGCCGCACGATTCGTATCCTCCCGACAATTTTGCGAGTGGAGCCAGCAATAACGTCGATTTGCCGGGATGTGTGAGATTGTAAAGCAGTTGTCGTGAGAATTTCCGGCGGACGTCGTCCGGACGCATGTTATCCCATGGAGGTCCGCCGATTTCGTCGGAAGGCGAGAGCGGCAACTGTTTGTTTCCGGTGTGACATGCTACGCAGTTTTGCGCCAAGACCTCGCTCATTTCTTTGACTTCGTTCCATTGCAAGTCCTGACGGTCGAGACGGTTTTGCGCATATCCGCCGACCATTCCGCTACCCAGCGCCGTGTATGTGCCGGGGTATGTGGCTCCGGTTTCGCACCATAGCCTTACGATTGTCTGTTCGCGTTCGCTGAGTTTGGCGTCGTGATGCGAGCCGTCGCAGAAGTCGAGCAACCGGCTGCCGCCGCTGCCGAGCGCTCGCGGCGGATAATTGCTTTTCGCCAGATTCCGTCCGTCGGCGACGAGGTTTTTAGCGGTGACAGTGTAGTAACTTATCGAATATAACGGCGCTCTGTCGCCGGTCAGCAAGACGTCTCCGCTTCGTTTTTCCGGATTGTGACATTTGACGCAGTGAGCGTCGAAAACGGGCTGCACGTCGCGCGGGAAATCAATCACATCGGGAACGCCGGTCGATTTCTCCAGACGATTACCGGCGCCGTCGATTCCACGGAAGTCGGCAATGACAGTTATCGGACTTGGCGACCGTCGCACTGCCAGAGGGTTACGGGCGATTAGATTGTCGGGACTTTCCGTCCGTTGCTCGTGACAGCCGATACATGCAGTCAATTCGCCCGGCATCACCGACACAAACGACTGCATACGTTTCACAGCGCGGTCGTTTTCGTCAAGCGCCACAAAGAAGAAACTGCGTATGGCGGGCAATTCAAAATACGCCGAACCATCTTCCTCGACGGGAACCGTACCGAAAATCCGTTCGAGAGTAAACGAACCCCCGTAGGTCAGCGGTTCCATTCCGCCCGTGAAGTTGATTGGCTTGGGTAAAGATTCCAGTATCAGGAGTTTCTTGATTTCTCCGGGTTTGACGCCCTCCATATTACGTCCGGCGTAAACGTTCATCAACATCAAACGCCCATTTGGCTCTACGGATTTCACCGTCGTTGCGATTTTATCCTCCGGAGTTCGTTTGATAATCGGTCGAGGTTCGTGTATCGTCAGTTGGTGGTTTTTCCATTCGTCGGACAGTTCCAACAAAATCTGTTCCTGTCCTTTTCCGTCCACCAGAATCATTTGAGCGCCTTTGACAGCAAGGAAAGCCTCTTCGGAAAACGCCCACGGATCGCGGCAATCCGCATGTTTCGATATTGTTGTCGCCGCATTTTTGTCGTCGGGACCCAGCCGCGGGTCAATCAGACCAATATATCCGGCATGTTCGGTAATTCCGTGTCCGGGCGAGAACGATGCGACAATTTTCCGGCTTCCGGCAATGGGTTTGGCATCAATAAACACGGTGCCGGGATGCATGTTTCCGTAAAATACCGATTGCCGCGTTCCGTCGGGATTGATTGTCCAGAGGTGATGATAATCCACTTGCGAACGATCGACATATTCCCATCGCGTATATAAAATTCTGCCGTCGGGCAGGGGCCAGGGCGTGTTGTCCTGTTCGACATTCGCCGACAGAGCGTGAATATTTTTTCCGTCGGCGTCGCAACCATACAAAATCGCTACCGGAGTGTTCCAGCATTGTACCCAGCGGTTTGCTCTGCTGGATACAAAGATTATTTTGCCTTCGGAAGTGTATGTCGGTTCAATGTCGTCACAATCGCCGTCGGTAAGTTGTTGCAAGCCAGAGCCGTCGATATTGATTTCGTATAGATGATAATGTTCTTTTCCTGACGGACAATATGAAAAGAGGATTTTTTCGCCCTCGTAATGCACTTGCGGGTCGCGTATCGAACCGGTGGAATCGCTCAATATGACGCTGGTCGTTTGTGAATTGAGGTCGTAAATACAGAGTTTTCCGCCAATATTCGGAAACAGCCGCGACCGTCCGCCGCTGACATATTTCACTGTACGAGTACTGTGATAACTGTAGTCGGTCGTTGGATTCAGAGTCATTTGGCAAACATTTGTGTCCTGAATTTTCAAGAGCGCTCCGTTATGTTGCCCATAATAGTTGTCGTCGGCATAGTATCCGAAATTGGCATACCAGTGCTCGTCGAGACCGCTCGGACGCACTGCAAAAACAATCTTATCAACGCCACACATTGGCGCTCCGGGTTGCCGGAAATTCGTAAGCAAATCGGCGTCAAACTGCGCATAACCGGTGGTTATCCATAAAATTCCGATAAAATAGATCAATCCATGTCTCATTTTCATACCTTTAATATTGTTCTTATTATAGATTTCGAGATGCAAAATTAAACATTTTTTTTTATTATTCGATTTTTTACTAATTTTGCATTTTTAAATAATAAAAAGTAATGAAATATATCCTTTATATTGTTGCATGCTGTTTTTCATTGATGATGTTTTCGTCGTGCGGGGTCAACAGGAAATTGAAAAAAGCAGATGCCGTTTACGAAGCCGGAGGATACGACAAAGCGGCAAAACTGTACAGAAAAGTCGCTCCGAAAATTAAGGACAGAGAGAAAAAAGCGCAGGTATTTTTCCGGTGCGGCGAAGCGTTTCGCAAGTCGGGGAATGCTGTATTAGCCGGGCGAAATTACGACCAGGCTATCAGGAATAAATATCCCGAACCGGTTGTTTTTATGCGAAATACCGAAATGGCGCTGATAAACGGCGACCTGGAAAAAGCAAAAAAACAGTTGGAAAGTTTCCGGCAATTAGAACCGAACAGTCAGCGAGGCATAACGTTACAGAAATCGTGCGACATGATTGCGTCCGGTTCTCCGAAAGCGCTGTATAAGGTGGAGAATATGAAAGAATTTAATTCGCGTTATCACGATTTTGCGCCCACTTTTGCTACAAGCGACTACGAAACGGTGGTGTTTACCTCGTCGCGAAAAGAAGGAAAGGGATCGAAAATGTACGAAGTGACAGGGCAGAAAAATACCGACCTGTTTAAATCCGTTCAATCGAAAAAAGGATGGGAAAAACCTGTGCCGTTGGACGATATCAACACCGACGACGAAGAAGGAGCCGCCATATTTAACTATAACTATTCGACAATGTATTTCACGCGTTGCAGGCAGGAAAGAGGCGAAAAATATGGCTGCGCTATCATGCTGTCGAAGGTGCAGGGCGATTCGTGGGCTGATCCCGAAGATTTGAAGATTGTGGGCGACAGCATGATTGCCGCGCATCCGGCGCTGTCGGGCGACGGACTGACAATGTATTTTTCGTCTAATATCTTCGGCGGATTCGGCGGGTCGGACTTGTGGAAAATCACCAGAGAAAGCGAATCGGACAACTTGTGGAACGAGCCGGTGAATCTGGGGTCGCAAATCAATACGCTCGGCGACGAAATGTTTCCTTTTGTCAGGAAAGATACTTTGTTCTTTGCCTCGAACGGGCATCCGGGTTACGGAGGATTAGATATTTACAAGGCGTATCAGGACAATTACGGAATCTGGACTGTCGAAAATATGGGAGAACCGTTCAACTCCGAAACCGACGATTTTGGGATTGTCTTTGAAAACGAAAACGAACGCGGATATTTCACTTCGCGACGAAAAGGCGGACGCGGCGGCGACGATATTTATTCGTTCAGTTTGGATATTCCCGTCGTGGAATACGCTCTGAAAGGCGTTGTGCGTGATGTGAAAACAAAGGCATTGCTCGCGCGAGCTGAAGTGGAGCTGAACGGAAGCGACGGTACAATGTTGAAACGAACGACCGAAAAAGACGGAACGTTTCAATTCCGCCTGTCGGGCAACACCGAATATATTGCAATCGTGCGACGCGAGGGTTATTTTGCTCAAAAATCGGGAACGGTATCCACCGAAGGCTTGAAGGAAAGCAAAACGTTTACCGAAAACCTGTTGATGACGTCGTTAAGGGAAATCGTAGAAATCCCGAATATCTTCTTTGAATTTGGCAAAGCCGACTTGTCGATAGAATCAACAGACGCTCTCGACGAACTGATTGCGTTGATGAACGACAATCCGAAAATAGTGGTCTCGCTGATTGCCCACACCGATAATCGCGGCGCCGACGCCGCAAACATGCAGTTGTCGCAACGCCGGGCGCAGGCAGTAGTCGATTACCTCATTATCAACGGTATCGACGAGGAACGGTTGAATGCAAAAGGAATGGGCGAATCTCAACCGCGAAAAATCAGCGAAGAAATTGCAAAAAAATACAGCTTCTTCAAAACAGGCGATATTTTATCCGAAACATTTATCAATAATCTTCAGGATAACGAGCAAAAGGAAATATGTCACGCTCTCAATCGCCGGACTGAAATTCAAGTCGAATCAAATGACTATGAAAATTAAGGACAAATTAACAGATTTTGTTTATCTTTGCGCCCGTAATAAATTATTCAGATGCAGGAAAAAATACTAATAATGGATTTTGGCTCTCAATATACTCAATTGATAGCACGCAGATTACGGGAGTTGAACGTATATTGCGAAATATATCCATGCAATCATTTTCCCGAACTTGATGGTTCGGTACGCGGGGTAATCATGTCGGGAAGTCCCTGTTCGGTCAACGATTCCGGTTTTTTGAAGTACGACACAGCAAAATTAAGAGGCGTAACGCCGGTTTTGGGGATATGTTACGGCGCTCAACTGATGACGCATCTTCAAAACGGGAAAGTGCAGCCGTCGAAACATCGTGAATACGGACGGGCAAATCTCGCGACAATCGACTCCTCCGACGAACTGTTGAACGGCGTTGACGAACATTCGCAGGTGTGGATGTCGCATGGAGATTCGATAACCGTTCTACCTGAGGGATTTAAAGTTGTAGCGACCACGCAGAATATCCCTGTGGCGGCGTTTCGTATCGAAAACGAAAAAACCTGGGGAATACAGTTTCATCCCGAAGTAACACACAGCATCGACGGTGTCAGGCTGTTAAGAAACTTTGCCGTAAACATTTGCGGATGTTCCGCCGACTGGACGCCCGCGTCCTTTGTCGAAAACACAATCAAAACGCTCAGAGAAAAGTTGGGAAACGATAAAGTTGTTCTGGCATTGTCGGGCGGCGTCGATTCGTCGGTTGCCGCTTTGCTGTTACACAGGGCGATAGATAAAAATCTGACATGCGTATTTGTCGATCACGGTTTGTTGAGGAAAAATGAGTTCAACGAAGTGATGGACGCTTACAATGAAATGGGATTGAACGTGACAGGCGTCAATGCTTCGGACAAGTTTTTCAGAGATTTGGAGAACGTCGCCGACCCCGAAACAAAACGAAAAATCATCGGACGCAACTTTATCGAAGTCTTCGACGAAGAAGCACACAGGTTGAAAGATATCAAATGGCTTGCACAAGGCACTATCTATCCCGATGTGATTGAATCGGTGTCGGTTAATGGACCTTCGGCGACCATCAAATCGCATCACAACGTTGGCGGTTTACCCGAAAAAATGAACCTGCAATTGATAGAACCATTGCGATTACTCTTTAAGGATGAAGTTAGACGCGTGGGAAAAGAGTTGGGACTGAAACCATTGATTCTTAATCGACATCCTTTTCCCGGTCCCGGACTTGCGATAAGAGTTCTCGGCGAAATTACTCCCGAAAAAATCGCTCTCCTTCAGGAAGCCGACGATATTTTCACGAAAAAACTGCAAAACGCCGATTTATATCATCAAATATGGCAGTCGGGAGTGATGCTCCTGCCGGTGAAATCGGTAGGCGTGATGGGCGACGAACGTACATACGAATACACTGTCGCTCTGCGCGCTGTGCACTCGACCGACGGAATGACAGCCGACTGGGTACATTTACCATACGAATTTCTCGCCGAAGTCTCAAACGAGATAATCAACAAAGTACGAGGCATAAACAGAGTGGTTTACGATATCAGCTCAAAACCGCCCGCAACAATAGAATGGGAATGATAAAGAAATTGTTTTTACTTGACGCGTATTCGTTGATATTCAGGGCGCATTATGCCTTTATCCACCGCCCGATAGTTACATCGACAGGATTTGACACATCGGCGGTATTTGGTTTTGTGAAAAGTTTGCAGGAGGTTCTGAAAAAAGAGCAACCAACTCATATTGCAGTAGTTTTCGACCCGCCCGGAGGATCTTTCCGGCGCAGATTATATACCGATTACAAGGCTACACGGCTCGAAACGCCGGAATCGATAATTACCGCTGTTCCAATAATTAAGGCGATTTTGGAGGCGTACAAAATTGCTATTGTCGAAATTGCCGATTACGAGGCTGATGACGTTATCGGAACAATGGCGAAACAGGCTGAAAAAGAAGGTTATGCGGTGTATATGATGACGCCGGACAAGGATTACGGTCAGTTGGTGTCGTATAACGTTTTCATGTATAAACCAAAACGTTCGGGCAACGAAATCGAAATCATCGGGCAGGATGCTATCTGCGAACAGTATGGTATTCAGCGTCCTGAACAGGTTATTGACATTCTTGCCCTGTGGGGCGATTCTGTAGATAACGTTCCCGGAGCGCCGGGAATAGGCGAAAAAACCGCTATGAAACTCATCGGCGAATATGGAAGTGTGGACGGAGTGTATCGTAATCTCGACAAACTCAAGGGCAAACAGAAAGATTCGCTCGAAGAAAACGAAGAACAGGTGCGTCTGTCACGTAAATTGGTAACCATCGTTACCGACGTCCCCTACGAATGGAATGACGAAGCGCTGGAGTTGAAAGAGCCTGATATCGAACGATTGAGAGAATTGTTTTCCGAATATGAATTTTTTTCGATGCTTCGGGAATTGAGCAAAAAACCTGTTACACAAGCCGAAAAAGCGCAGGAAGCGTTCGGGCAACTTTCGCTTTTCGCAGTCGCTTCTTCGGACGAACAGCAGGATGAAGAACAGGTTCGCACTCACAAAACATACGAGGACGTCGAACATACCTATAATATATTGACAACCGACGAGGAAATCGGCTCGCTGATAAAACAGCTGGAATCGGCTACGGAATTTTGTTTCGACACCGAAACCACCGGACTTGACCCTTTCGACTGTCGTCTTGTGGGAATGTCGTTTGCACTCAAACCGCACGAAGCGTGGTATATCCCTGTGTATCCGAACAATCCCGAAAAAACGCAGGCATTGCTCAACAGGTTTAAGTCTGTTTTCGAAAACGGCAATATTGCCAAGTCGGGACAGAATCTCAAATTCGACATGGAAGTACTGAAAAGTTTTGGCGTTGAGGTTCGTGGAGCGTTATACGATTCGATGTTGATTCATTACCTTTTAAATCCCGATGTGCGGCACAATATGGACCATCTGGCAGAAACATATCTCAATTACAGTCCCATTTCGATAGAGACATTAATCGGGAAACGTGGCGCTAATCAACGAACTATGGATGTCGTGCCTCTGGAAAAAATCGGAGAATATGCCGCCGAAGACGCTGATATATCTTTGCAACTCAGATTGAAACTGTTTGATTTTCTCGAACAGGAAAACATGCAACGACTTTACACCGAAATCGAAGCGCCTCTTATCGGGGTACTTGCGGATATCGAAGCCGCCGGAGTACGTCTGGATATCAACAGTTTGAGAGAACTCAATTCGATATATACCAAGGAATTGGACGCTCTGGAAATCGAAGTGCGCAATCTGGCGGGAGCGCCCGAACTGAATATTTCGTCGCCAAAGCAACTTGGAGTCGTACTGTTCGAAAAACTGAAAGTCGCCGGTTCCAACGTCAAGAAAACCAAAACAAAACAGTATTCTACCGACGAAGAAACTCTGTTGTCGCTTCGTGACCGGCATCCGATTATTGACAAAATCCTCGAATACCGCGGTCTCAAAAAACTGCTTTCGGCATACATAGAATCGTTGCCGGCGCTTATCAACCGACGGACGGGAAAGATTCATACTTCATTCAATCAGGCGGTAACGACAACAGGACGATTGAGTTCCAACAATCCCAATCTGCAAAATATCCCTATCCGCGACCTCAGGGGACGCGAGATACGAAAGGCGTTTATCCCTTCCGACGATGAGCATATTCTGCTTTCCGCCGATTATTCGCAGATAGAATTGCGACTGATGGCGCATCTCAGTCAGGACCCCGGCATGATTGAGGCATTCCGTCAAAACGAAGATATTCACGCTGCTACGGCGGCAAAAATCTATCATATCGAACTGTCGCAGGTGACCAAAGAACAGCGTTCCAAAGCCAAAACCGCAAATTTCGGGATAATCTACGGCATCTCGGCGTTCGGTCTTGCGCAACGTCTGAATATCTCGCGTACCGAAGCTAAACAGTTGATAGACGGCTATTTTGTCTCCTATCCAAAAGTAAAAAACTACATGGACCTCACAATCCGTGAAACGCAAAAAACAGGATATGCCGAAACAATTTTCGGACGTCGCCGGTATTTGCGCGACATCAACTCCGGAAATTCCATGATTCGTGGAATGGCAGAACGTAACGCTATCAACGCCCCGATTCAGGGAACTGCCGCCGACATTATCAAGGTCGCAATGATTAGTATCAACAGGATTTTTAAGGAAAGAAACCTGAAAACGACTATGATTCTTCAGGTTCATGACGAGCTTGTCTTTGACGTCTATAAACCCGAACTCGACGAAGTAAAACAAATAGTAATCGACGAAATGCAAAACGCCGCTCAATTGTCGGTGCCGCTAATAGTCGAATGTGGAACAGGTAAAAACTGGCTCGAAGCACATTAAAAGACAGGAAAATAGTAAAAATGAAACTTAGATATGAAAACAAAAGTACATAAAGTAATTAGACAATTTTTGACCGGATTTTTCCCGCTTTTATGTTCGGTAAACATTTTTGCTCAAGACATCCTGACCGGAGCAAGCGGAAAAGACTGGGATATCACCACTGTTACAACAGCTTACCGTATCAGCATTTCACCGGAAGGCAAAGTGACGGGAACGTATTACGGCAACAGGTTGGCATTGGAAAATGTTACTGCCATTTCGGGAGTCGAAGTGCCTGTACGTGGCGGATACGTAGATGGAACTCCTTCACTCGAAGCGATTTTTCCAGACGGTGTGCGCGATGTGGAACTGGAATACCGGTCGGGAGAAATTATTGAAATCGACGGACGCCAGACCTTGAAAATCGTTCAGAGCGACAAGTTTTACCCGTTTGAAATACGTTCGTACATCAGGGTTTTGCCCGAATACGACCTTATCGAAAAGTGGAACGAAGTTGTCAATACCGGAAAAAAAGGCGTTATACGGATAGAAAATCTGCAATCGGCTTCGGTGTTTTTGCCGAAAGATGCGTATGAACTGACGCATTTTGCGGGAGTTTGGGGAAACGAATTTCGACCCAACACAACCAAATTGACCATGGGCGTCAAAACCATTCAGGTAAAGAATTTCAAGTCGTATGGTTCTTCGACATTTATTGTCCGTCCCGAAGGCGATAATAATAAAGCATGGTTTGGATCTCTTTGTTATAGTGGTAATTGGCGTGTTGATTTCGAGACGTCGTTTAACGGCAATGTACAGATTACCGGTGGCGTAAATTTTTGGGATCAGGAATTGAATTTGAAGCCCGGACAGTCGTTTGCTACGCCTCGCATGGTCTTCGGATATACCGAAGAAGGGATGGAAGGCGTCACATTGCGGATGACGGACTATATCCGTGAACAGCTGTTGCCCAAAACATATCGTGACAAAGTCCGTCCGGTATTGTACAACAGTTGGTATGCCACCACTTTTTCGGTGAACGAGGCGCAACAACTGGCTTTGGCAAAAGTAGCAAAAGAGATAGGCGTAGAGATGTTTGTAATTGATGATGGCTGGTTTAAGGGAAGGGTAAACGACCATGCCGGACTTGGCGACTGGACGGTCGACAAAGAAAAATTTCCAAATGGATTACAGCCGTTGATAAAGCAAATCAACGATATGGGATTGGATTTCGGAATCTGGATTGAACCCGAAATGGTCAATCCAAACAGCGACTTGTATCGCGCTCATCCCGACTGGGTTTTTCATTTCCCAAACCGGAAACGTCACGAAGAACGCAATCAGTTAATATTGAATTTGGTTCGCGAAGATGTGTATGAATATCTTTATCAATGTTTTCACAAGCTTTTAAGCGAACATAATATTAAGTTTGTCAAGTGGGATATGAACAAAGCATTGACAGATCCCGGTTTTGTGTCCGCTCCGCCCGACGAGCAGCGGGCTGTGAGGATTAAATATGTCGAAAACCTTTACCGGCTGGTAAGTACGTTGCGAAAAGAGTTTCCGGACGTCTGGTTCGAAAACTGTTCAAGCGGAGGCGGCAGGGTGGACTTGGGAATGGCGCGCCTGTTTGACTTTAACTGGGTGAGCGACAACACCGATCCTGTCGAACGCATTTTTATTCAGGATGCATATTTGTCCATTTTTCCTGCTAACACAATGATTTCGTGGGTCACGCATGACGATTGGCATCAACAGCAACATCCGCTTGAGTTCAAGTTTGACGTCTGTATGTCGGGCGTGTTGGGCGTTGGCAACGACATCGCAAAATGGAACGATGAACAGAAAAAAATAGCGCAGCAAAAAATCGCTCTATACAAGAAAATACGTGAAACGACGCATAAAGGCGATGTTTTCAGACTTGTGTCGCCTTACGAATCCAACCGGAGCGTGTTGCAATACGTGTCGAAAGATAAACGCGATGCAGTGATCTTCCAGTATCGTCTGGCAGAATATCCCCGAAATGCAATACCCGATAACCGACGTTCCGAACTGGTGAAATTGCGTGGATTAGCGCCCGATGTACAATACCGAATAGAAGGTTTCGACAAATCATACAGCGGGAATTATCTCATGGAAATTGGAATACGGTTGCCATTGAACGGAGCATTCAAAAGCAGAATATATCGACTGAACAGCAATTAGAAATTGAATTTATTTTAGATTTTAGATTTTTGATTTACGATTTTAGATTTACGATTTTAGATTTATTACGATTGTAGATTTATTACGATTGTAGATTTATTACGATTGTAGATTTACGATTGTAGATTGCCTTCGTTCGCTGTGATAGTTAATCGCCGACCCGAAAACATCGAGCCGACGATTACATTTTGATTTACGATTGTAGATTGCCTTCGTTCGCAGTGATATTTCCTGACTTCGACACTTTTCCAACGCGTATTTTATAACAATTTGCAAATCGATATATTATGAATTTTGTGTCACCGATTTGGGAGACGCATTGTCGAAGTCAGGAAAGAGATTGCGGGTCAAGCCCGCAATGACGGACCAGTCCGTCATTCTGAACTTGTTTCAGAATCCTCTACACAAAAGATTGCAAAGCAGACCTTATTTCCCTTAAAAACACCTTAGTAGCCCGTATGATTTCCCACATCTGTAACCTTATTTTATGGGTCGAAAATAAGGTTGAATGGGATGCTACTGGAAAGAGTTAAGAGTTAAGAACTAAGAGTTAAGAGTTTGGTTTCCACCACGAACATCAACTCCGTAGTAGTTGAACTGCTACGCAGTTCTAAAGAGTTGGCGACATATACCCCGAGCTGCGCCTTCGGCTTGCACGGGGTTATTCAAATTGAAGTCATCCGGACTTATTTGTCACCG
>JAISXV010000091.1 GCA_031270335.1 Prevotellaceae bacterium
CAAATATCACGTTATCTTGGACACGAAAGTCTTGAAACTACAAGAAATTATCTTGGTATCACTCGAGAAGAACTGGAACAAGCGCTTGCTAAACGTGAAGATTTGATTGATGACCAAAAGAAAAAGTATAATGACATAAAGGGAGGATTGAAAAGCCTAATCGGTAAAGAATAGAAAAATATTATTCCGAAATTTACTTCTAAACTATTTTGTGAAACAATATGTTATATGAATTACTCGGAATAATAATTTATTCAGAATAAGTGAAATCGTAGTAGATAACGCAAAAGTAGCCGCCGAAACAAAGGCTTATCAATCCATTCCGGTTATTACCGATTTTACGAACGAGGACGGAGTGGACACCATGAAAGAGCATATACAACTCAACTACAACCGCATTAAAGAGGAAGCAAAACAAATTGTCGCTGACGAACTGGAACGGATTAAAAATGATCCGGCATTGGCTCATTTGTTGCAACAGGATAATCAATAACAATTTGTCGTTGATTGAAAAACATGCAAATCTAATCTTTCATTGATTAGATTTGCATGTTTTTTAGTTTTCATCTAATTCAAAATCCATATCTTTGAGGTCGGAAACAACTGTTTCCAAAACTTCTCTCATTCGTTTTTCCCAGCTATCATCAGGTATAACACGTAAATGAAAATACCTTATATATGCATCTGCTATTCCCTTTGAAATCTTCTTAAAGTGTTTTTCTTCCGGAGCATAACCTTTTTCTTCCATAAAGAAAAGAAAATCATCATAAAAATGGTCATCAATTTCCTCTTTCAATTCTTCTTCAAGGTTGCTGTATAAGACTTCTTCTATTTGCGGTTTACGATCTTCCTTCATTTGACGGTGGTGCGCCAGTACATCAGTAGCATATTCCTGTAGTTCAGGATATTTTTTGTTTTTAGAATATTTTTCAAGCAATTCCCATTCCTCTTTTGTAAGACGGAATTTTTCGGAAATTCGCTCAACTCTGTTTATGCGTTGCAGTTCATTTCTTCTTTCTATGGGTAAAGAAGCACATGATTTACATATATGCGCAGCGTGTCCTTTCCCGCTGAATTTCTCATTAGCTTTAATTTCTCCGCAAATTTTGCAGTAATGTCCCTGTCGTTTCCTTTTTGCCATATAACTAACTTAATAAGGATTAAGAATAGAATTTTGACTAATCACAATAAGTTTTTTGCTTGCTCTTGTTAAAGCGACATATAGATGCTTTGGATTTGTGAATAAATGCGCATTTAGAACAATTACGACATCAAATTCCAATCCCTTAGTAAGTAGGGTTGTACCAATGCACCTCCCTTTTATATTTCGACCAACCCGTCTTAAAATATCTCTGTTTTTTTTCATTGATTCATATATGGTATCTCCTTCCGCATGTGCCAGTTCTAAAGCTTTAATCATATCCTTTTTTAATTCCGCTCTATAACACTTGTTGTTTGGGAGTTGTATTATTCCATTGATTAAATCTGCTATGTTTTTAGGAGATTTCTGTTGAATTATTAAATCAATTATATCACGCAACTTCTGACTAACTACTTTATCTTGGGGAGAGCGTTTGTTTTTAATCTGTCCATTATCATTGAACCATTGAGCAATTACCGTTTTTGGTGATATTTTCTTTGCAAAATCAAGAATTTTATTTATCAGATTTTGCCCGACTTGTATGTCAAAGTGATTAGAGAATATGTAAAAATCTTTGTCATCTATTGATTCTATTAGCCTGACTGTATTGTTAAAACGTTGTATAAACGTTATTCTTGGATAGACCGATGTGGAAATCGGATGCAATAACAACAAACTATCTATTTTCCTATTGTTTATTTCTCTCCAAATTGCTTTATTAGAACTGTTATTGGGATCTAAATAACCGTTTTCGACTTCGATGATAATGTTAATATGTGGATGAAAATCTGTAATAGTTATAGGAGTTCCACTCAATAATAATGCCCTAATTTGAGATAAAGATTGTCCTAACTCAATCGAACCATGTTGATTCCATCGCCAAGGAGTATCAAGAGTTTGAGTATTTTGATTTAGTCCCTGCATTTCTTCGTCAGACTCCATATTGACAATAGTATTGTTCCTAAATTCAAAAATGCCTTGCAATGGATCCCCTAAGATATGAATGGGCAAAATATCGGATAAAGCAAGAACCATTTTATGTTGCAGGCTTGTACAATCTTGATATTCGTCAACCAACAATTTAGAATAAGAACTTTTTATAACAGCTTTCAACGGTTGAGTTCTAAAAAGCTTAATGGCAGTTTCTATCGCGAAGTTGAAGTAGTCGTTATCTTCCGCTTTGGGAATTTCTGCTTTATTAACATGAAATGCGTTACTATATCGTAAAGCAAAACTACTTATTGTATCTATGGCGAATTTTCCGGGATTAATACTCCCTTTTTGCATTTTCTCCTTAATAGAAGCTACCCCTGCATGAGTATGTGTTAGTATCAAACATTTTTTACCTACTTCGAGTAAATGAAGACATTCCATGATAGTATGTGTCTTACCATACCCTGCGGGTGCAATAATCATACTTTTATCTTTTGATAGAAATTCTTCAAGATTTGCCATATATTATGAATCAATCCAACTTGATAGTTGCTCAAACATTTGTTTTGTTTTCTTATCTACATCAAGATTATTGAAATCATCAAAAATTATTTTTCCGATAATCTCGCCATGATCGATTCGCTTATACCAACCATTTTTCTTTGATACACTTCCTAATGCGCTTCGTAATTCCTTATTTTCAGTCTTGTACCAATCTTCGCTGAACTCTGGGGTATTTTGCTGCTGGGAATACACACTTTGAAATACTGATTGATTATCAAAACCATCAATTTGAAGTCTATAATCAACTAATTGAATTATTTGTTCCCAAGATAAGTCCGCAAACAATTGTTGTTCAATCGAATTTCCATTATCACAATCAAAAACACTTATTCCAAGTTCTCTTAATTCTTCTTTAGACGTGTTGATATTTACAACATCCGAATCACATAATAGACAGGAGGCATATCCTAAAGAATTAAATCCCTTTGCTCGTTCTATCATATTTTCTCCGCCACCATCAACAAGTCCAATGCCTAAACAAGCCAAGTTGATTTTCTTTAATGATTGTCGATTGTTGTTCAAGGCTCGACAAATACCAATTTCTGTAGCACCTTCACATACTATGATTTTCTTCATAAATAATGCTTCGGGATTACTTCTTACACAGCCTTGTAAGTCAAGTGGGATATTTGACAGGTTTTGAGCATCTTTTATCATTAAGAACAAATTATTGCATGACAACTCAACTATCACGTTTCTTGAATGTGTTGTGAAAAATATTTGAGAATTTGTTACTTTGGTCAATATAGCAACCAAGTGCTGCACTCTGTCAGGTTCCAAACCCTGTTCTATTTCATCAATGAGAATTATTCCATTAGGATTTGCGATTGATAGTTGAATAGCTAAAGATAAAAGTCTTCGAGCCCCTTTCCCTTTCAGTCGAAGTGGGATTTCGCTTTCATGTAAACAGACTTTGTTTTCTTTTATTGAAATATCTCTATGATCAATCGAAGCCTTTATTCCCACAGTATTTACTCCAAGTTGAACTGCCGTTTCTATGACTTTGTTTATTACATTTTCGAATTTGTTGGCGATACTGTTATCTATTCTCGTCTTTGTTTCCCTTAGAATTTCCAACATTACATTTCCTTCATCTACATCAGTGTTATCTTCACTCAATAATTTGAATAACGTATATAATGGATTTCCTTTGTTTAAAGAAAAATGCCGATCTGTATAATCGGAAATAGAAGAAACGTTCATTTTTGCTCTATCAGCCGCCGTTATTGTTACAGGTTCTTGTCCTCGATAACTAACAACCGTCCACATAGGCTCTAAATCTTTCGTTACTGTCAGTCTTATGGTTAATGCTTCCTTTGCTTCGTTGGCTTCTTCTGATTCCATATCATCAATGATACTTCCATTGGCTGCAATTCCTCGAACGAACATTCCATATTTGGCAAGTTGTTTTTCAGGAATATTAGTTATGGTAGCTTCTATTTCAATCGGAGTTTCTGTTTGGCAATTATAAAAATCACTATCATAAAAACTCATTGTCCAACTTGAAGATAAGACTAAATTAATTGCTTCCAGTATTGTGGATTTACCCGAATCGCCCCGTCCAATAATACAAATCAAGCCATCATCAAAATTTTGATCAAAATTTTGAATACCTCGGAAATTCTTAATTCTTAGATTATGAAGTATTGCCATTTTATATCTATTTTTATTTAATCAACTTGTCGATTATTTTTTCTTTCACAATTTGATACGCTTCTTCTATATTGTACGTTTCTTCGGGACGTATCAAACTATCCATATCCTCCAAAAAATCGGAATCAGCCATTTTACTTTCCATATTCAAAATGAATTGTTTGTGAGTTGGAGGTTGGGAAACCGAAAAATCCATATACCGCTTGTAACAGCGAATAATTACTTCGGGATCAGCATCCGTTATACGTAGGGCTTTGTACAAGTCGAATAAATCACGTCCTTTTTTACGTTGATACAGGGCACGTAGTTTTGTCCCCAACAACTCATCCAGCGCATAAGTGGTCAATTCGCAACTTCCAGAAAACCAACTGTTGCCCATAGAGAACGGAACTTTGACCAATCCTAATACATTAAAATGCTCAAAACAATTTATCTCAATTTTTAGGCGAATTGGCACAACAGGAGGTATCTCGGACTCCATACGAAACAACATGGTATTGTTGTATCGTTTTTGTTTGACAACCTTGCCGGGCAAAAAATCCAATACTTCCCCTAAACGTGAAAGAATTGGTTTTATCGGCCCCGCGTTGATTTGCACAAGGTCGATATCTTCCGAGTATCTGCTTTGGGGAGAAAGATATAGCTTATGCAACGCAGTTCCCCCTCTGAATGCCAACTGGCTTGCGAGAAACTCATCGCTGAAAATCGCTATCAAAGCACGGGATATTATCAAATCCTGTTCTACCTGTTCTCCTGTGTTCCAATGGGCTTGTGTTCTCCATTGGAGTATGGCTGCTCTGTTTATCATAAATCATCAATTTCTATCTCTGTATTAATATCTATTTTCCAACGAGTGTCTTTTTCAACATTTCTATTCGCCGAACGGGTACTTAGCGGAACATAATTCAGTTTTTTACCATAGTTACATAATTGCTTGTATAAAATATCTGCCTGTTTGGCTTCTTCCAAAATATTGTCCAATATAAACCCTAACCGTTGTACTGCGGACACGGACGTATAATCAAGCAGTTCATTCGATACTTTTGAAAAATCGGTTTCTTCCGCTAATTCCGCTAAAACAGTTGCCGTTCTGGACAAGCCGCCGATATGCTTTTCATATTGTACCAAGTCTATTGCTGTCAGTTCGGGGTTAGAATAACGGACAGTTCCTGTTTCCGAGTTTTTGGTCTGCAAAAAATTTTCGGGAATCTCTTTCCTGTAAACCCAATCAAGGATGTTATTTTTTGCTTTTGACACATTGGAAGAAGGATAAACCGTCATTACAGAAAAACGCTGCGAACGTTGGTGTGCTGCCCCATGCAATTCTGCGGCATTGAGCAAACTTATATAATAAGGTTTCCCTATATACTGCATTAACTGGTCAATATAATAAGTGGGAGCAACAATTCCTTTTGCTGCATATTGTGGCGGAATAATCACATAGAAACCTTTATAAACAGATATGATTCTCTTCTTTACGGTCAAACGATAAAGAGAATTGGATAGATTTTGTTCTGAAGCATTTGGAAAGGCTTCGCGAACCTTCTCAAAAGAGAAAGTATTAAAGCCGTGTACTTCTGAATTTCTAATCCATTCGCTCAAACTAAGATTTTTCATTGACTGCTAAATTTTCTGCAAATATAATCATAATATGATTAGAACTGCAAGTTTTTCAAGCAAGATTTAATATCAAGGCTTTTTCCATACTTCAACGCCACTCATAT
Source organism: Prevotellaceae bacterium (assembly GCA_031270335.1). Lineage (GTDB taxonomy): Bacteria > Bacteroidota > Bacteroidia > Bacteroidales > UBA932 > JAIRLF01. The sequence goes on from JAISXV010000091.1 coordinate 6,016, forward strand.
CCAAACCGAAGCCACAAGCGTCCACCTGCCTAAAAATCAACTGCTAACATTCTGATTAGGACTACTTTTATTCTGCATTAATAGTGATGCAGAATTAAAAACAGTTTTATCATGGATGAAAAATTAAATCCGAAAGACAAAGTTCTCCTGATGCGTGATGAAGGAGAAGGCAACAAACTCAAAGTTGTCAAGGGCATTGATAAGAAAGGAAAGATTGATGCCATAGACCCGATGAAGGCGAAGCAGAATGATTTCCTAATCATTGACAAACACGCCGACCCTATCGAAAACTTTTTCAAAAACTTCTTCAACCAAGCTAAAAACCCGTCGCACACGAGCTTTTATGCTGTAACGGTCGATATGCTCGACAAAATCGTGCATATGAAAGAAGAAGATTTGGAAAAGTACCGTATCAACCCGAAAGACTACCTGAACAAAGAGCAGGAGCAGTCGGCTAAAGAAACTCAAAAACAAACAGCAACGGAAGAAAAATCAGAAACAATGGAAACAAAAAGTCAAAAGAGCGAGCAGCAGAGCGAATTTAAGCAATTCGACACCAATCGTATTCCTGAAAGCGAGTATCAGAAATACGGAATCAAGCCCGAAAACTTAGAGGGCGAACTCAAAGCCATGAGTTACGGGTATAAATCCCCGCACCTTGTGGATATCAACCCCAATATCGAAGGTGTGGACTACCCGATGAAAGCCCGCATGTCGTTGGAAGAACAACCGGACGGAAGTCTGAAATTCATTCCGCACCCACAAATGCAGCAGGTCGATTTGGAAAAACCGTTTCAGGGCATTATGCTCCCGAACGATGTTAAGGAGAACCTTTTGGCGACAGGCAACGGCGGTCGTGTAGTCGAGTTAGAACCAAGACCGGGCGAAAAAGTACCGTCACTCGTTTCTATTGACAAACTTACCAACCGACTGGAAGCCGTTCCGCTCGATAAGCTGACCGTTTCCCAAAACCTGAAAGGAGCCGAACTATCTCCCGAACAGCAGCAGGCTCTCAAAGAGGGTAATAAGGTTTTGGTAGAAGGCATGACCTCTAAAAATACTATCGGCACAGACAATCCCCGAAAATTCGATGCTTATGTGCAGTTCAATACCGCTAAGGGTGGTTACGATTTCTCCTACGACGGACTGGATCGCAACAAGTATCGGCAGAATAACAAGCAGGAACAAGGTCAGAATCAGGAACAGCAGAACGGCGTTCGTATCCCTAAAAAATTGTTGGGCGTGGATCTTACCGAAGACCAGCAAAACAAGCTGCGCGATAACAAAGCCGTCTATGTTCAGGGTATGCTGAAAGACGCTAAAGGCGAACCTTTCAACGCATACGTCAAAGTAAACCATGAAAAAGGCAAACTGGATTTCCTGAAATGGAATCCCGACAAAGCCAAAAAGCAAGGCGCAGATGTGAAAGTTGCCGAAGGCAATAAAACGCAGGTAGCCGTTAATTCGCAAGGCAAGACCAACGAATCGACCAAACACTCCAAAGAGCCTTTGAAGCAAGGTCAGCAAAAGCCTACCGAGAATCAGGAACAAAAGCAGGAAACGAAAAAGGCTGTCAAAAAATCCAAAGGAGTTAAAATATAATTCAACCACTAAAAAAATTCAAAGTAAATGAAAGTAATAATAGCAGAAAAGCCTTCGGTAGCCCGTGATATAGCGGCTATTGTTGGCGCAAGCAGCCGCAAAGACGGCTATATGGAAGGTAACGGATATGCCGTTACATGGGTGTTCGGACACCTCGTAGGATTAGCAATGCCGGAACAGTACGGAATCACAGGTTTTCAGCGTGAGAACCTGCCGATACTTCCCGCAGAGTTTAAACTGATACCCCGCCAAGTGAAAGACGGCAAGGAGTATAAAAACGATCCCGGCGTAATGAAACAGCTAAAGGTTATCAAAGAGTTATTCGGCAAATGCGACCGCATAATCGTGGCTACCGATGCAGGACGCGAAGGCTGTTTAATTTTCCGGTACATATATCATTATCTGGAATGCAGCAAACCTTTCGACCGTCTTTGGATAAGTTCGCTTACCGATAAGGCTATCCGTGAGGGGTTGCAAAATCTTCGTCCGGGCAGCGATTATGACAACCTTTATCTGTCTGCCAAAGCACGAAGCCAAGCAGATTGGGCGGTAGGATTAAATAGTTCACAAGCACTTTCCATATCTGCCGGATATGGCGTATGGTCACTGGGACGTGTGCAAACGCCCACACTTGCCATGATTTGCAGCCGTTACCTCGAAAACAAGGACTTCAAACCGCAGACCTATTTTCAAATAAAACTCCATACGGCAAAGGACGCAACACAGTTCGCCGTTCTTTCCAATGAACGATACGGCACGAAACAGGACGCGGACACAATCTTAGAGCGTATCCGCTCCGAAGAATCAGTCAGTGTCATAAATGTGGAAACAAAGCAAGGGAGTCAGGAGCCGCCTTTGCTCTACGACCTGACCACCTTACAGAAAGAAGCGAACAGCCGACACAGTTTTTCAGCAGATAAAACCCTGTCGGTTGCACAATCGCTTTATGAAGCGAAACTTATTTCCTATCCGAGAACAGGCTCACGTTATATCTCCGATGATGTTTTTGCCGAGATACCGGCACTTATCGGTCAGCTATCCGCCTATACTCCATTCGGCGGTTATGCAAAGTCTTTATCAGGTCAAGTGCTCAACAAGCGTTCAGTTAATGACAAAAAAGTAACCGACCACCATGCATTGATAATCACCGAAAATATGCCAAACGATATTTCGGCAGACCAGCGTATCATTTATGATATGATTGCCGCCCGTATGTTGGAGGCCTTTTCGGGCAAATGCACCAAAGAAAACACAAGCGTTTCTCTGGATGCGGCAGGAGTTGCATTTACCGTCAAAGGAAGCGTTATCCTTGTTCCGGGTTGGCGTGCCGTTCTTAACGCTCCTGATGATGAAAAAGGAGAAGATGATGCTCCGGTGCTCCCTACATTATATAATGGAGATACATTGCCAATCAATGGAACAGATTTATTGGAGAAACAAACCAAGCCCCGTCCGCTGCATACAGAAAGTAGTTTGCTCTCCGCTATGGAAACCTGCGGTCGGGAACTTACCGACGAAGCTGAACGTGAAGCCCTCAAAGAATCGGGTATCGGAACGCCTGCCACCCGTGCAAGCATTATCGAAACGCTGTTCTCCCGCGAGTATATTGTAAGGGAGAAAAAATCCCTTGCTCCCACCAACAAAGGATTGGTAGTATATCTGGCTGTCCGTGATAAAAAAATTGCAGACGTATCAATGACGGGAGAATGGGAATCTGCCCTGAACAAAATAGCCGTTGGCGAAATGGATGCCGATACGTTCCACAGAGGAATTGAAATGTATGCCGCACAGATTACCGCCGAATTATTGGAAACTAAAATCGAAGGTGGAAACAAGCGGGAAAGCTGTCCCTGTCCCAAATGTAAAAATGCTCAGGTAACTATTTATCAGAAGGTAGCCAAATGCAACAACGAGGACTGCGGACTGACCGTCTTTCGTAATAAATCAGGCAAAGACCTGACGGACGGACAAATCAAAGACCTGCTTGCCAAAGGTAAAACAGGCGTTATCAAAGGTTTTAAGAGCAAAGAGAACAAACCTTTTGATGCTGCGGTAGCTTTCGACAGCGAATTCAAAACGGTTTTTTCATTTCCACCAAGAACAGGTAACATGAAGAAACGCAAATAATCGCTATCTTTGCCGCTAAGAAGTTCATAAGCACTGTTTTTGATAAGGATATTGTTAAGTTCAGTTGCTTTGAATTTTTTAGTGGTGGCACTGGGGAGGGATCCTCAGTGCCTTTTGCTTATCTATCCTTCAAAAGAAGTTCCACTAAAAAATTCAAAAGTTATGATTCATAGAAATTCAAATTTAGAGCCTGCGGAAATGTCCTATTTTCGCCTTAATTTACTCTCTTATCTTCGAGATGCACACCCCGACAAAGCTAATGACCTTTCATTTATCGCGGGGCGTGGCGATATGGCCGCGGAAAGTTACAGCGAAGCCATAAAAAGCGGCTTAGACCATATTCAGGCGGCAGAAATCGCCAACGAAACATTGTTCAAAGGCTTACATTTTTCTCCATACAATATTATTGTAGAAATCCTTTGGAACGAGTTTTTCGATGAAGTTCCTCCGGGCGAAGCACAGCAGAAAGCCGGAGAACTATTGCCGGAGTGCCGGGCGGTATTCGCCAAATACAACCTGAACGATGATTATGCCGAAACGACAGAGTACCGGTCGCTCTATACGGAGCTTGTCGGCACAATCGTGATTTTACTTGAAAATGAGTTACAATAAGCGAACTCATTTGCGTCAAAACATTGACGCAATCAAGTTAGCGTTAAGGCTCGACAAGGAAAACAGGACGGCAGCACCCGAAGAACGGGAAATACTTTCCGCTTATTCAGGCTTCGGCGGGATCAAAGCAATACTTACCCCCGCTGACAAACCCGAAGACATTGCGAGGTGGTCTAAATCCGAAGTCGAGCTTTTTCCGTTGGTTCAGGAACTACACGAGGTACTCCGTGAAAATTCCGCCACACCGGAAGAATACAAACGCTATGTCGGCTCTCTTAAAAGTTCAATCCTGACAGCGTTCTATACGCCCAAGCCTGTTATTGATGCTTTGGCAAACGCTTTACAGGATAGCGGTATAACACCGACTAAATTTTTAGAGCCAAGTGCCGGAACGGGTGCGTTTATTTCTTCGTTCAAGAATATTGCACCCGAAGCCGATGTAACAGGTTTTGAAAAAGACCTGCTGACAGGCAAGATACTCTCGCACCTCTATCCGCAGGACAAAGTCAGGATTGAGGGTTACGAAAAAATAGAAGGGCGGTATTCACAATATTTCGATGTAATTGCGTCTAACATTCCTTTCGGAGATATTGCCGTATTCGACCCGCAACTTTCCAACCATGAAATACCCGCCGTCAAGCAATCGACACAGGCTATCCACAACTACTTTTTTGTAAAAAGTGTTATGGCGGCCAGAGAGGGTGGATTGGTTGCGTTCATTACTTCACAAGGCGTTCTCAATTCGGAACAGAACAAACCAATACGCGAATACCTGATGGACACTTGCGATGTTGTTTCCGCTATCCGCTTACCGAACAACCTCTTTTCCGACCATGCCGGAACGGAAGTCGGAAGCGATTTGATAATCCTGCAACGGCGCAATGAAAATATCTTACCGAGCCAGCGGCAACAGGATTTTATCGAAAGCCGCAAACTGTCCAATGGAATCTCTATCAACAACCTGTTCCGTGATTTTTCGAGGGTGGTGCAGACACATTCAAAAACCGACACCGATCCATACGGAAAGCCGGCAATCGTGTTTACTCATGACGGAGGAATTGAGGGCATAGCCAAAGACCTGCGGCAAATGCTGAATGAGGATTTTGTCCAGCATTTGGATTTACAGCGTTACCATATCAACGCTCCGGCGCAGCAAATGTCGCAAGATGAGAATGCCCTTTCTGATGACCTCAATCCCCTTTGGCTGGCATACGACCTCGATCCCTTTTGGCAAGAACTTGAAGATCATTTGTCTTCTGACGATAAGAACTTAGGCGAAAAGGAAAAAGAATCTGTATCACAAGTGCAGCCTGCCGGAAATGTTTCAACAGCACAGTTTAAAGGTACTCTCTTCGACATGAACGATCCTGCCATTAAAAAAGAGCCGACTCCGGAGGCGAAACCCCAATCCGTAACGCAGGAGCCGATTATTACCCTGTACGACCTTTTCGGTTTTACGCAGGAAGAACGCAATCAGGCAAGGAAACCCAAGAAATGGGGGCGGAAAGCACAGTCGCAAGCAAAGCAAACCAAAGAACTGCCTTTCATGGATTGGCGGGAAGAAATGGCGTACAACAGGGCGCAGGAACAGGAGAAAACGCAAAAAGAAAACAATAGCGTTTACCCGATTGAAGATGCACGGCAAGCGGAACACCAGGAACAACTGCGCCGGATTGAAGCCGAGAAAGCGGAACTTGAACGACAATTAAAACCTGTTCCTTTCTCCAAAGAGGATATTCCCGAACACTATCGTGAAGGTACTTTGGTAACGGACGAAAATAACCGTATCGGGTATTTGCGTGATTTGAACGGTTTCCAGCCGATGTTCCACCCGCTTCAGCTTACGGATACACAGCAGGCGAAAGCGTCCCTGTATATTGAAGTACGGGACACTTATCATCACCTGTACAGAAACGAAGCGACACGTTTGGAAGCCAATCCTGCATTAAGGGAAATGCTCAACAGGCTATATGACGATTTTACCCGCCGTTTCGGAAACATAAACGACCCGAAAAATCTCAGCCTTGTCAAAATGGATGCCGGAGGAACGGAAATACTTTCTCTGGAACGTTATGTGAACGGCAAAGCAACCAAAGCAGATATTTTCCAACAGCCTGTTGCGTTCAATCCGAATGAGATTACCCATGCCGACAACGCACGGGAAGCCCTTGTCGCTTCGCTCAATAAGTACGCCCATGTGAACCTCAAATACATGGAGGAACTCACGGGCAATACTCTGGAGGAAATTGTGGACGAACTGAAAGGGCAGGTATTCTACAATCCGATGATAGGTTCTTATGAAATCAAAGACAAATTCATAAGCGGAAACGTTCTTTCCAAAGCCGACCATGTGGAACGCTATCTGGAAAGCCACCCCGACCATGAAGCGGCAAAAGAATCCCTTGCTGCACTTCGGGAAGCAACACCCCGCCCGATACCTTTCGAGGATTTGGATTTCAATTTCGGCGAGCGGTGGATTCCGACAGGTATTTACAGCAAATATGCTTCACACCTGTTCGATACCAACGTTTCGGTACACTATGCGCAGAGCCGGGACGAATACAGTCTGAAAGCCGACAGCAAGAACATTAAGATATGGGATCAATATGCTGTCAAAGCCCAAAGCCGGACTTTCGACGGTATCGCCCTGATGAAACACGCCCTGCATAATACCTCTCCCGACATTACCAAGAAAGTCAAAAAGATGATTGATGGGGAAATGAAAGAAGTGAAGGTGCGTGATTCCGAAAACATACAGCTTGCCAATTCCAAGATAGACGAGATGCGGAACGGTTTTACGGAATGGTTAGGCGAACAGTCGCAGGAGTTCAAAGACCGATTGGCTGATAAGTACAACCGTACATTCAATTGTTTCGTCCGTCCCGACTATGACGGTAGCCACCAGGAGTTTCCCGGACTGGATTTGAAAGGGTTGGGTATTCCCGACCTGTACAAGAGCCAAAAGGATGCCGTTTGGTTTGATAAACTCAACGGTGGCGGGATAATCGACCACGAAGTCGGCGGCGGTAAAACCCTGATTATGTGTGTTTCAGCCTACGAGAAAAAACGTTTGGGATTGGTAAACAAACCGCTTATTATGGCGCTCAAAGCCAATGTGCATGAGATTGCCCAAACTTTCTGTACGGCTTACCCCAATGCACGGGTATTGTATCCGGGCAAGGAGGATTTTACCCCTGCCAAGCGTGCGAGGATCTTCAACGAAATGAAGAATAACAACTGGGATGCCATTATTCTAACGCACGAACAGTTCGGTATGATACCTCAATCTCCCGAAGTCCAACAACGGATATTGCAGGCAGAACTCGATAGCGTACAGGAAAATTTGGAAGTATTGCGGGAACAGGGCAAGCATATTTCCCGTGCAATGGAAAAGGGCTTGGTCAAACGGCAGCTTAACCTTGAAGCCAAGTTGAGTAATATCGCTTATCAGATTGAAAACCGAAAAGACGATACGGTGGATTTCCGTCTTATGGGAATCGACCACCTGTACGTTGATGAGAGCCATTATCCGAACAAAAATAAAATCCGAACTTCAATCTGTAATAAATTGAAAAACAAACAGAACCTAATCTATTAGTTTGGATTTTATTTCTTAACTGTAAATTTTATAATAAGCAAGGTAGGCCTAACGG